>NZ_JADBTF010000220.1:0-15860 GCF_020246295.1 Microcystis sp. M090S1
AAACCAAGCGGTGCGAGAATTGTTAGAATTACCTCAAGGTAATGCTTTCCGGGAAAATGTCCTGGAATTATTAATTGGTTGGCGGGTTAGTATGGAAATAAATAACATCCTAGAAACTGAAGATAGAGAGGTGTTTATGACCTTATCTCAAACCTATCAGGAATGGAAGGAAGCAACTAAACGGGAAGGACAACGGGAAGGACGACAGGAAGGTAAACTAGAGGCTAAACTGGAATCTATTCCCCGTTTGCTTGCTTTGGGTTTAAGAGTGGAACAAATCGCTCAAGCTTTGGATTTAGACTTAGAACAGGTCCGACAAGCGGCGCGAGAGTAAAGGTGGAGAGTTAAAACGCAAAAATGCCACAATGGATAAAATAGGCATTTTCTGACTAACTGACATCTTCTATGAGTAACCACCTAAGCGGAAGCGAGATTCGCCAGCGATTTTTAGACTTTTTTGCGGCCAGAAACCATAAAATTCTCCCTAGTGCCTCTCTAGTCCCAGAAGACCCCACCGTTTTGCTGACTATTGCGGGAATGCTCCCTTTTAAACCGATTTTCTTGGGACAAAAGACCCCGGAATTTCCCCGCGCTACCACTTCCCAAAAATGTATTCGCACCAACGATATCGAAAATGTCGGCCGGACTGCTAGACACCATACTTTTTTTGAGATGTTGGGCAATTTTAGCTTTGGTGATTATTTTAAAGAACAAGCGATCGCCTGGGCCTGGGAATTGTCCACAGAAGTTTTTAACCTTCCCCCCGAAAGATTAGTCGTTAGTGTCTTTAAAGAGGATGAGGAAGCTTTCGCTATCTGGCGCGATAAAATCGGTATTCCTGCCCATCGTATCCAAAAAATGGGCGAAGCGGATAACTTTTGGGTATCGGGTCCCACGGGTCCCTGTGGTCCCTGTTCGGAAATTTACTACGATTTTCACCCGGAATTAGGGGATAAAACCATCGATTTAGAGGATGATAGCCGTTTTATCGAGTTTTATAACCTCGTCTTTATGCAGTATAACCGCGACGCAGACGGCAATCTAACACCCCTAGCGAATAAAAATATCGATACGGGGATGGGTTTGGAACGGATGGCGCAAATCCTGCAAAAAGTCGCCAATAACTACGAAACTGACCTAATTTTCCCGATTGTCGCCGAAGCGGCCCGGTTAGCAGCGATAGACTACCAGAAAGCGGACGAAAAAACGAAAGTTTCCCTAAAAGTCATCGGCGATCATGTGCGCTCGGTAGTACACATGATAGCGGATGGTATCTCAGCATCGAATACTGACAGAGGTTACGTCCTGCGTCGTCTGATTCGTAGAGTAGTACGGCACGGGCGTTTAATCGGTATTGAAGGTCAATTTATCACCAAAGTGGCGGAAGTTGCGATCGCTCTTTCCGAGTCCGTCTATGGCAATGTTCGGGAACGAGAAACGGTGATCAAGGCAGAATTAGAGCGAGAGGAAGCGAGATTTTTAGAAACCCTAGAAAGAGGCGAGAAACTGCTCGAATCGATTCTAGAAAAAGAAAAAAGCCAGATTTCGGGAGTCGATGCCTTTACCCTTTATGATACCTATGGCTTCCCCCTCGAACTCACTCAAGAAATCGCCGAGGAGCAGGGTTTAAGCGTCGATACGGCGGGTTTCGAGCAGGAAATGAAAAAACAGCAGCAAAGATCAAAAGCCGCCCACGAAACCATAGATTTGACGGTACAGGGTAGTTTAGATAAGCTGGCAGAACATATTCACCCGACGGAATTTCTCGGTTATACGGATTTGCAAGCAACCGCAACAGTAACGGCAGTTTTGGTCGCCGGTAAAACGGTGGAATCGGCCGCAGCAGGCACTGAGGTGCAGGTAGTTCTCGATCAAACCCCTTTTTATGCCGAATCGGGTGGACAAATCGGTGATAAGGGTTATTTAACCGGCGATAATCTGCTTATCTGCGTTGAGGATGTGCAGAAAGAATCGGGGATTTTTATCCATTTTGGTCGGGTGGATCGGGGAATTGTCACCACCGGCGATACAATTAATGCTCAGATCGATCGCTCCTGTCGTCGTCGCGCTCAAGCTAATCATACCGCCACCCATCTGCTACAATCGGCCTTGAAAAAGCTTGTGGATGGGGGGATTTCCCAAGCAGGTTCCCTAGTCAGTTTTGAGCGCCTCCGTTTTGATTTTAACTGTCCTCGTCCCCTGACTGGTGCTGAATTGCAACAGGTGGAAGAACAGATTAACACTTGGATTGCCGAAGCGCATGACACCGAGATAGCGGTGATGGGATTGGAAGAAGCGAAGCAAAAGGGAGCTATTGCCATGTTTGGCGAGAAATACGGCTCAGAAGTGCGAGTTATTGATATTCCTAGCGTTTCTATGGAATTATGCGGGGGAACTCACGTTAAAAATACCGCCGAGATCGGTTTATTTAAAATCATCTCCGAGACGGGAATCGCTGCGGGAATTCGTCGCATCGAAGCGGTGGCTGGCCCTGCCGTGTTAGCATACCTGAATGAACGGGATCAGGTGGTGCGGGATCTGTGCGATCGCTTTAAGGTCAAACCTCTGGAAATTCCTGATCGCATCACGGCCCTACAATCGGAGTTAAAAGGCACACAAAAGCAGTTAGAAGCGGTTAAACAGGAGTTAGCACTAAATAAATCGGATGCTTTGCTATCTCAAGCCGAATCTATCGGCGAATTTCAGCTATTAGTCGCTTCTTTGGGCGATATTGATGCTAATGCTTTGATGGCTGCGGCCGAAAGACTACAGCAAAAATTAGGGGAAGGGGCAGTGATTTTGGCCTCGACTCCCGCAGCTGATAAAGTGAGTTTAGTGGCCGCTTTTAGTCCCCGGGTGATTAAAGATAAGGGTTTACAAGCGGGTAAATTTATCGGTGCGATCGCTAAAATCTGCGCTGGTGGTGGTGGTGGTCGTCCCAATTTAGCTCAAGCTGGGGGACGGGATGCTAGTAAGTTAAGCGAAGCTTTAGCTAAGGCCAAAAGTCAGTTAACTAGCAGTTTACAATAGTTTTAAGGGTGGGCATTTTGTCCACCTTTAAAAAATTAGTTATCCTCTCGGTGTGATTGGTAAAAATAATATGGAACTACTGATCAAGAATTTGGGATCAATTAGAAATAATAATCAAGCTATAGATTTAACCAAGAAGTTTTATACTTTTATTGGCTACAACAATAGTGGCAAAACCCTAGTTTCTCAGCTTTTATGGACAATTTTTAATCATGACAATATTAGAAAGTTTTCCGAAAATACCCAAATTGATTCTTTATTAATTGACTCGGAAAAACCTATTAAAAAAATTACGATCAATCAAGAATTAATCGATGAGATTCTCAATAAATTTAGCCGATTTATTGAAAAAGAAGTTGTTAATACTTATAATCTTGATGCCAGTATTAAAGAAACGATTATTGGTTCCAATAAATTGGTTTTTCAAGCAGATATTAAAGAATTTAAAGATAAAAGCTTCAGATTAACCTTTGTTGTTGACAATGATCGGGGGTATTTACAGATTAGCAATGGCAAAGGTAGCCTAACAATAAATATAAAAGAAAATAATATACCTGAGAAAGTATTTGATAAAATACCCAGAGACTTTTTTGAGAGAGCTAAACCATCCAAAAAATTACTAATTATTTATTCAATAATAAGAGTGCTTTTGTCTAAGACAGAAGATACTTTTTTTATCCCCGCTAGTCGTAGCTTTTTCCCTGTTTTTTATCAGTACATTTATGAGATAGAAAGAAATAAAAGAAGTGAGTATAATCGTCGATTGCAAGAATTAATAGAAAATATTGATGATGATGTTGATACTAATAAAAATATATTCAAACGTCTTCAAGAACAATTACCCAAAAGGTCTTATACAGAACCAATGAATAAGGTGATTGAGTCGCTTTATTCTCTCAATACCAAGAAAAAAATTAATTCAGTTTATAATTCTCTGATTGAAAAGATGATCGGATTAATGGGAGGAGAAATCACGATTTCTAGTCTAGAATCGATCGCACCTATTCAATTTTCTTTTAAATTCGATGAAAGCAAAGATTTACCCATGTATCTAGCTTCATCTTCAGTCAATCAGTTGACTATCTTGTATCTTTACCTCAAATATTGGGCCAAGGAAAAAAACAATTTTTTGATGATAGATGAACCAGAAGTTAATTTGCATCCCGAAAATCAAATTCGCTTAATGGATATTTTAGTTCAATTTGTCACCGAGCATAACAATCGGGTTTTGATCACCACCCATAGCCCGATTTTAACCGATATTCTCAACAATTATGTTTATCTTCATACCTTAAAAAGTTATGATGTTGATGTCACAAAAATTATTGAAGATAATCAATTAAAAAATTTAAATCCAGAAATTTCAATTGCTAAAGAAGACTTAGGGGTTTACTTTTTCACGGGTGATAAAATTATTGATTATGGAACCAGTCAATATGGTGTTTATTTTCGTAACTTTAAAGAAGTTATCAACTCTGTGCAGAAATCTGGAGAAATTTTAACCAATCATATCTATTTAGCAGAGAATGAGTAAGTCTAACTCAAAAAAAGAAATATTTTCCCTTAGACAAGAGTTTCACCAAGCTTTAGAAAAACAGGGTTTTATTGAAGAAATCTCCCTTAGTCAGGATGAGTATATTGAAATTCTAGAAACAAAAAAGAGCGATTTAAAGAAAGTAGATATTAATCACTTACAGTTATCGTCTAAAAATGACAAAAATATATCTACAGAAGTAGATAAAATCTGGGTTATCAATTTAGAAAAAGAGTTACCCGGTATCTCTGCTTCCGGCAAAACCCCTGAAAAAGCTATATTAGTTTTACAGAGAAAAGTCGATGATGCTGGTAAAATTCTCAATTATCATCTGCAAATTTGTTTAGTTAAACTCAAAGCATCCCTACAGGCAAAAAAAGACAAAGAAAGCACATTAAAGCAGCTTGCTGGTAAATTTCAAAGCGGGATGAATAGAATCTATATGCTTCTGACTCTCAATAATTATGCTAATCCCCAGAAAAACTATCAAGATACAGAAATATTTGTGCAATTCAGAGGAATTATTTTTTATAATCGCAACGAAATTAAAGATAGTGATATTGCCAAAGAAAATGATCGAGACTATAATTTGAGCGAGAGTACCTTGTATAAAATTCTCTCTCAATCTACAGAATCAGATTTATTAACCCTAGAAACCCTATTAGAAGAACGAGATAAAATCGTCGTTAGGTTTATCAAAAATCCCAATCAAAATCAAAATTATATCACCATAGGACTGAAAGATTTACTCTGAATAAATGCTGCTTCTCTGCAATCTTAACAAGCTTTTTAGCTGTCAGCATTTAATCAGATGTGAGTTTTCATTTCACTGTTTACTGTTTACTGGACGGCTACGCCGTGCCTTTGGCAACACTGAAAAAAATCCCGCCACTCCCCTATACCTTTTAAACAGTATTTAGATAATTTTGATGGGCAAAAATTGCTATTAACTACCCGGAGGGGGAATTACAGGAATTTCGATACCGTCTGGTGCTAAGGGGGGAGGTGTGGGGGTTAGTTCTGGCTGGTCAACAGGTTCAGGTGTACTAACTAAGGGAATATTTTCCACCACGGGAAGACGGGGAGTGATTGGTTGCGAAAACAGCGCTTGAATTGCCGCTTTTCTGGTTTCTGGAGGTTCCAAAGCTTGCTGCCAGAGACTTTCATAAAAGAAGAAAATCACCCCTAAACCCCGTTGACGAGCAGCCAATACCTTTTCTTCAATAAAGGGTAGGGCAATCGGTCGATTGCGTAAACCGGTCAAAACTCCCACACCGGTGGGGATAGTTTGCTGGGTTTCCTGAATTTCGGGACGCTCTATTTGCTTGAGAAAACTGGGCAGATCGGGACGATAAACCTGTACGATCAACTCATCGACTAATCCTTGCCGCACCCAACCGAGCCAATCCTGTAAATGACCATTATAGGCGAATTCGTAGGGATTAGGGGCGATCGAAAGCAGTATATTCGGTTTAATTGCCTCAATTGATTCTTTGAGATTAGCCAGAAAAGCGGTGATTTTATCGGCCCGCCATTTTGTCCATTCGGGATCCCGGGGGTTAGCCGGAGGTGTTTTTTCCGTTTCCTGTTGATAAAGGGCGATAGTATAGGGATCATAGCCGAATTCGTTGGGTAAACTCAGATGATCGTCGAATTGGATGCCGTTAATATCGTATTGTCCCACCACTTCCAAGACTAACTCCCGCAGAAAATTCTGCACCTCGGGACGGAAAGGATTCAACCACACCACCTCACCGGCTGCCCCTACCCAAGTAGTCCCTCCGTCGCGTTTTTGGGTTAACCAGTCCTGATGTTTTAAGGCTAATTCTGAGGTGGGAGGGGCCATAAATCCGAATTCAAACCAAGGAATGACCAATAATCCCCTTCCACGGGTTTGTTCCACCAATTCTGCCAAGATATCTTGTCCCTGCGCTCCCGTAGGCACAAAAGGCTGTATTCCTTCCCGTTGAGCGATCGCGCTAGGATAGAGAGCATAACCGGAATTCCAAACCACGGGATAGATAGCATTAAAATTAAGATTAACTAATTGCTCGATCGCCTGTTGTCGTTTATCCCTGTCCATCAGCATCGCAGTATCGTTGGTGGTGATCCAAACACCGCGGATATCGCCATCCCGACTTTGAGAGAAAGCAGCAGAAAAATAGCCTAATAGTAGGACTATTAGAAAAGATGCTAAGAATAGTAGTATGGGGAGCTTTTTAAGAATTTGCCGCCAAACGCTGGTCGGAATTAGAAAAGTCATTTCTTTAAGGTGAAGATTAACGGTTTTAACTGGTTATAATACCAGCTTTGCTCAACTCTTTCAGGCTAGATTGACCCAAAATATATATTTACCTATTTCTTCACTCGCCACAATTGACCATAGGGATAGAAATAATCAAGACGAATATCGAATTGATCTAGGGCCAGTAATAACCGATTGGAAGGACGAAAAAGAAATAAGTTGACCCGGGGAATTTCTAGGACTTCTTTTAACTTATCGGTATCGGGGTTAGTGGTAGTCAGAAAGTATTTTACATCAGCATTAAGACGATAATTAAGGGAAAGCAAATCACCTAAGTTAGTCCAGTCATTACCTTCGTCGCTGATAACAATGGCCTTAGGTACAGCATTGATTTTTCTGGCAACTTCGCCATTCCAATAACTAGGAACTTTTGCCCAACTGGTTTCGGAAAGAGCATTATTGAAGTTCGATATTATACTAGCAGTTAACAAAAAAGTCAAGATAATTTTACCTAAAATTTTGCCTTGATTAAGCAATTGTGACAAGAAAAAAGCCACAGTTATATAGATAGTAGGAAAGGTCGCAATTAGATAACGGGTGACAGTTGATCTGGTGGTGGTCAAAATTAGATCGGGAATGACTAAAGCTAGGAAAGGCCCTAGGGTTGAGGTAATCAGAAAAGTAAAAGCTATGGGGTTATTGTAGCGATAAACTCGCTCAAAAGCATAGATAGTTAAGATTAAAAAAATTACTCTATATATATAGGTAAAGATGTTATTAAAACCAAAATCGCTATCGCTAAATAGAGAAGTAAAAGTTAAGAGCCATAATTTACTGAACAATCCCCAATCGAGATAGTTAACGGCAGCCCAACTGGTGGAGTTAAAGGCCCTTTGAGAGTTAGTTAAAAAAACCTGTAACCAGGGTATATATAAAATCATCATTGTTAACCCAGATAACAGGAAAAATATCAAGTTATTTTTTCGCTCTGGTTTCATAACAAGATACCAAAGTATAAAGGCTGCTTGAGCAAATAAGTTGAGAATAAAAAAGAGATGGGTGTAGAGTCCGAGAGTATTAGAGATGGTGTATAAAGACCAATTAACAAGAGTTCTTTTTTTGAGGCATTTTAACAGCAGTAATTGACTGATTATCGTTAACAAAACCAAAAGACTATACTGACGGGACATTTGAGCAAATATTATATCAACTGGAGAGAGTGCCAATAAAATTACTGCTAAAATTGCCGTTAACTTTGCTGCAAATAATTCTAGGGATAGATAGTAAATCAATGGGAGAGAGAGAAGACTAAAAACAATCGCTAAACTGCGGGAAGAAACGGGAGAAAAACCGAATATTTTTTCCCAATAGCGAGAGATAATAAAGTATAAAGGTGGGTGTTGAGGGTCTTCTTTAGCGAGAGATTTAATTGTGTCAAAAACATTACTTTCGGGTTTCAGTTGTTGAAATTTTCCTAATTCTGTGGTAGATAAAAGACGATTTTGAAAGATAGTATCAGCGATTTCCTTTGCTTGATAACCAGTGGTTCTAATGGTGGTGTAGGATTCATCATGCCAATAGATTTTTTTATCGATATTCGCCAAACGAAAAACCACACTGAGAGTTAGGATAATTGCCAAAAGTATTAAGAGCCAATTGGGAGTTTTATAATTAATAGTTGCTTGCATTTTAATAATTAGAGCGACTTTGTTTAAGATTAAGAAACTTGGTAAATTCTGGTTGAAAAAGTAGCTTAATTGTGCCGGTGGGACCGTTACGGTGTTTAGTAATAATTACTTCGGCCACACCTCGATCGGGACTATCGGGGTTATAATATTCATCTCGGTATAACATCATAACTAAATCCGCATCCTGTTCGATACTATTATGGACGATGATATTATTGGCAATAAAATTATGCAGTTTATCTACTGTTAAATCATACACTTCTGTCTCTCCATACGCTTGAATTGCCATAACTTCATCCCAATTAAAAGTTAGGTCTGAATTACTCAGAGAGCGAGGTAAAGCGATATAATTACCAATATTTAATTCATCTAATCTTTGCCAACCGTGGACAGTCAAAAATTTATGATTGGCTGTAGCTCTAATCGTGCGACCTAAACGAGTTGTTAATCGAAAAACTGGCTTAAATCCTGTGGAAAAGACCTTAGTTACCAGTGCTTTTTCTAATTTCATTGTTTCCTCATTAAGAGCAAAAACCGTAAAATTAGAGCAATTAACTAACTGACAAATTGGCACTTTAGCACGAGGATCGGCTAACTCAACTAAACTATCACCCGCTAAACATCCCGACTCGCGTAAATCGGACATCATCGGTCTTTTATTATTGCGAGATTCCACGGCGCGACTTAACTGAGAAAGAGCAATTACCGGAGCATGAATTTCTCTCGCTAAACCCTTAAGACTGCGGGTAATTTTAGAAAGTTCCTGAACACGATTATCACCTCCCCCTTCCATTAATTGCAGATAATCGATTAAAACTAATCCCATTTGCCCCTTTTTTTCTGCCTGTAAACGCCGCACTTGGGAACGCATTTGAATTACACTTAAATTGGCACTATCATCGATATATATGGGCAAATTTAATAACTTTTCTAGTCCCCCAAGAACCTTCTCTAAATCATTTTGTCCCAAACGGCCCGAGCGAATCCGATTACTTTCGATTTTAGCCTCATTCGATAACAAACGTTGGGCTAATTGTTCCTTGGACATCTCCAAACTAAAGACAGCCACAGGTAAATTCTGTTGAGCGATATTATAGGCAATATTAAGAGCAAAAGAAGTTTTTCCCATGGAAGGCCTACCCGCGATAATAACTAAATCCGAGGGTTGTAAACCACTGGTCATCGCATCGAGATCATAAAATTGAGTTTCGATACCGGGTAGAGTGGTCGTCTCCTGCATTTTCTCAATTTGGTTAAAAGTTTCAATTAAAGTATCCCCCAGAAAAATTAAACCCTCTTGGGGTCGTTTTTGGGTGAGACGAAAAATCTTTTGTTCCGATTCATCGAAAACATTTTCTAATTCTAGCGTCGTATCCCTGGCTAACTCAATAATTTCTCCCCCGGTGGAAATTAACTGACGACGCATATATTTATCCATCACTAATTCAGCATAGCGATCGATGTTGGCAGCCGAGACAGTGCGCTCAATTAATTGTAACAATCGCGGCATTCCCCCGATTTCTTCCAGCAGATAATTATCCTGTAACCAGCTGCTAACCGTCATTAAATCCGTCGGTTTTCCCTTCCCTTGTAAAGCAAGCGCCGCACGATAAATATCTTGATGGGTTTTCACATAGAAAGCTTCTGGAATTAAAAAATCACTGATTCTACCTAACGCTTTTGGATCTAGTAAAATACCACCTAAGATAGATTCTTCCGCTTCAATATTTTGGGGGGGGAGGGACTGATCGCTAATCATTGTCAATGCTGACCGTGCTTTATCATTAATATTGTATAGTCAGTTTCACCGTAATTAAATACAAATGTTCAGGTTAATGATCGGGGTTGGGTTTTGGGGTTTTAGGGTTTTGGGGTTTTAGTTGAAATTTCCCCACTTCCCCACTTCCCCACTTCCCCACTTCCCTATCTCCCCACTTCCCTTTTAAACAGGATTTAGTATGACTTTAATTGACTCCTCTCCTCTCCTCCCGGCCGTCTATTTTATTGGTGCGGGTCCCGGAGATCCGGAATTATTGACGGTAAAAGCCTATAAAATTCTCCAAAAAGCCGATGTTATCCTCTTTGCTAATTCCCTCGTCCCCAAACAGATTCTTGAGGACACTCGTAAAGATGTCGAGTTAATTCCCACCAGTAGCATCACCCTAGAGGAAATTATCCCTTTAATGATCGATCGCGTGCGTCGGGGTTTAGCGGTGGTGCGACTGCAATCGGGGGATTTAAGTCTCTATAGTGCCATCCAAGAACAAATTCATCTTTTGACAGCAGCAGATATCCCCTTTCAGCTAATCCCCGGAATTAGTGCCTTTCAAGGATTAGCGGCTAAATTGGCCCTAGAATTAACGATTCCGGAATTAGTCCAGACAATTATTCTAACCCGGGTGGAAGGAAAAGCATCTCCCATGCCAGAAAGTGAAGAATTAGCCTCTTTAGCCGCCCATAAAGCCAGTTTATGCCTATATTTAGCCGCCCGTCATGTTGACAAAGCCCAGGAAAAACTCCTAAAATACTACCAGCCAGAGCAACAAGTGGCCGTTTGTTTCCGTCTCGGTTGGCCCGACGAAAAAATCTGGGTTGTCCCCCTGTCAGAGATGGCCCAATTAACCCATCGGGAAAATTTAACTAGAACTACCCTTTATCTAATTAGTCCCGCTTTAAACCAGATTACAGGAACTCGATCGCAACTTTATCACCCGCAACACTCCCATCTTTTCCGTCCTCATTCTTAGGTATTTTCTGGGAAATGTACCGAAAGAAACACTAGGTTTCTACCTAAAGTTAGAGTTAAAGAGCGGCGATTTTGTTTAAAATCGCAGTAGGAGGTAGGACAATTTTAAAAGCTTTTAAAATTAGTCTAACAATCCATGCACAACTGCCCTATGTGTTCGGGAATTACCCTTCGTCACCTTGTGGTTGGTCGTGCCTACTGGTATTGTCCTCACTGTCGTCAGGAGGTTCCTAACTTCCTTGATTGCTCTAGTCCTGCCAAGGTAAAGGTAGAACGAGTTAGAGCGGAAAAAACAGTCTAGATTTTTAAGTTGGTAGATGGCAATAAGACCTGTGGGATGTGTTAAAAATTAACCCATCCCACTTTACCTATCTATACATCCCTAGGATTGAGATGGATCATTTCCCAAGTCACATAGGTACCGATCGGACTCCAAATCAGGTAGGGTAGGAGTAGGATGCCCGCCCAAGAAGAAACAGGGAAAACCAATAGCGCCAGAAGAAAACCCAAGAAAAAACCCGTACCTCCGATAATCGTTCCCGCTTTGAGACTGCGTAGTTTACAGGTGACGGGAGTATAGGCAGTAATAGTCAATTCCACCAACAGATAAAAAGCCATCAAAAACCAGCGATTAGCCGGTTGCGCTTCCCAGACTAAATAAGCAGAAATTGCCCCACAAATATAGATAATTGTCCAGATAAGAGGGATTAATCTTTCAAAGGTTAACCAATCGGGACGACGCAATCGCGCAAACCAACGCACATCCCGAGAATTGAGTAATCCCCCAGCTAACGCGACCAAAAATCCCACGACACCGATAAGCAACCAAGAGGGAATCATGATTTTAAGCTATCCTCCGCTAATTTTGGCTTTGTAACCCGATTCAATGAGAATTTGTAGAATTTTTTGGCGATGATCTCCTTGGATCTCAATGGCATTTTCTTTAACTGTACCACCCGTTCCGCAAGCAGTTTTTAACTGTTTTAATAATTTAGTCAGAGTTTCGGTTTGACATTGAAAACCTGTAACTATGGTAACGGTTTTTCCCGCACGACCAGAGCGGGAGGTTTGTACTCGCACATTCTGCTGATTCGGGGGTAATTCAGGAATGGAACGCTCAAAAGCTTGAGAATTGCTTTTATCTCCAAATTCCTGATAGGCAATCCGGTTTTTTTCCTTTGATTTACTCATATAGCAATTATCATAGTGGGTTTGGGGTTTGGGGGTTGGGAAGTGGGGAAGTGGGGAAGTGGGGAAGTGGGGAAGCTGTCTCATCACCCTATCACCCCAAAACCCTATCACCCTATCACCCTATCACCCTATCTCCTCCTGACTGCTGATAGCTCTTAATTGGTTGGACTGGCAGCGCATTTGATTAAGTTCAGCAGCCGACATTCGATCGAGATGACCTAAAATCATATTAACTCGACCTTGGGATTTTAATTTTTCTCGATGTCGTGCCAAAAAATCCCAGTAAAGAAAATTAAAAGGACAGGCAAACTCCCCGACTCGTTCATTTTTTTTATACACACAACCCCGACAATAATCACTCATTTTATCAATATAGTTGGCCGAGGCGGCGTAGGGTTTGGAGGCGAGAATTCCCCCATCGGCAAATTGTCCCATTCCCAACACATTAGTCTGCATTACCCAATCGTAGGCATCGATAAAAACACTATGAAACCAGTTTTCAATCTCTTGGGGAGAGCAACCAAAAATTAAGGCAAAATTGCTCAAAATCATTAATCTTTGAATATGATGGGCATAACCGGTATTTTCCACCTGTGATAATACTTGTTTGAGGCAATTCATCTCGGTTTGGTTACTATCCCAAAAGAAAGCCGGTAAGGGTTGTTGATGCTCAAACCAATTACGATTAGCGTAATCTTCTCCCAAATAATGATAAATTCCCTGCATATATTCCCGCCATCCCAACACCTGACGGATAAATCCTTCGATGCTATTTAGGGCTAAATTATCTTTTTTATAGGCAATTTCTGCCGCTTGAATCACTTCCAACGGCGTTAGTAATCCTAGATTCAGATAGGGAGATAATAGGGAATGCCAGAGGGTTTCTTCTCCCGTTACCATCGCATCTTGGTAGGGTCCAAAGTTGGGCAGACAATTAGTAATAAAATGCTCCAAAACCTGTAAAGCTTGTCGGCGGTTTACTGCCCAGCGAAAAGGTTTGATTTTTCCATATTTAGGAATATCTAAAGCTTCCACATCAGCGATAACCTGAAGGGTAATTTCATCGGGTTCAAACCAAAGAGGAGCAGCAGTTTTTAATCCATCCTTGGGCGGTTTGCGGTTTTGTTTATCAAAGTTCCATTGTCCTCCTATGGGTTGATTATCCTCGATTAAAATCTGCCATTTTTTACGACTTTCTCGATAGAAATCCTCTAGTAATAGTCTTTTACGAGATTTAGCCCAATTATTAAAATCTGTCCTAGTCCAGAGAAAGTGATTATTATCAATTAGGGTTATAACACAGTCTAAATTCAGATTTTTGATTAATCTAAGAAAAGGTAAATTATTAGGCATCATAATCTGTAATTCTTTAATGCCTAATCGTTCAATCCAAGCAGATAAAATCGGTTCAAAATCTTCAGCAACTTCGTAGGTGACAGACCATCCTAAAGTTTTTAATTCTTCGGCAAAATGACGCATCCCCGACCAGATTAAAACTAATTTTTGCTGATGATAGGGTCTTTGTCGAATATGATTGTGGGATTCAATTAAAATAACCGGCGTTTCCTGTGAATAGGCTTGACGATTAGCTAAGGCCGCTTGTCCTGTCCATAATTGATCCCCTAAAATCCAAATACCAATGGTCATAATTATCTCATGTCCTCGACTATTCCCCCGTATTTTTTAGCCATAATATCCGCCATTTCCCGAGCAGAAAATTTACTGGCTTTATCAATGCTGGGGGTAAATGTACCCGTAGAGGTTAAATAATGGGTGAATACCCCGACTTTTTTGCTAATAATCCACATATTTCTTGAAGTCAAAAATCAAAAAGGGGATGGGAAGTGGGGTGTGGGGTGTGGGGTGTGGGGTGTGGGGAGTTTTCTCAGTGAACTGATAACTGATAACTGATAACTGATAACTGATAACTGATAACTGATTAGGTTTTTGTCCTGAGACTTTGGGCGCTTAGATAAAGTTGCGTCCATTCTTTGACCACTTGTGTGCGTTTACAGTTTAATTCGCCAGCGATTTCCTCAAGGGTTTTACCCGCTTTTAAGCCATCGATAACGCTTTTACCCCTGGGAGAAAGGCCAGCATAGAAACTTTGCCATTGACTGAGAGTTAAGCCAAAATTATGCTCTTTCGGGCTGATTTCTAACCATTCAGCGATTAATTCTGTCCCTTCCTTGAGGGCAAAAACCTTAATCGCATGATAGCCAACTTTTTCCCGGAGACGATAAATCCCTTGAATGGGAATATTCATCGCTTTGGCGATCGCATCTTGGCTTTCGCCCCCTAGATAGAGGTTAAACCAAGTCACCGCCTCCGGACTAACATTTTCCTCTAGATACTTAGCAAAACTCTCTTGAACTTTTGCCCGGAGAATTTGCGCTTCTTGGCAAGTGCGTTCATCTTCGTAGGTAGCGATCGCATTTTGATCCAGTAAACTTAGGCTATTTTCTCCCTCATCGCCACTAATTTCATCGGAGAGAATCCTGATCATTTCTTCCCGCGGCACATTAGTGATACCGCTTTTCGATTGACGACGGAGATAATTAACAAAACGATAGGCTAACAGGGGTTGATTGCGGATCGGACGCAGGGCGTATTCCTCTAGGGTGGCTAACAGCAGCCGATCGCGAGTAGCTTGATCGTTGGTACAACGAGCGATCCATGCTAACTGGGATTGCAGATAGCGATCGCTATTTAACATCTCTTGAATAATTTCTTGCAAGACATCGGCCACCGCTTGCCGACGATCGCGACTTAAGGAAACCCAAGTGCGAATTTTTTGCCGGAGAGTGACACAAGCGCCGAGACGATCGATCAGGTTACGATAGGCGCGGGTGGGACTAACTTTCAGATAGCGTTGCCGTAAAATTTGCCAAAGATAGACTAATCCCCGTTTAGCGATTTCTAAATCTCTCTCATCTAAATTTTCCCAACGTTGGCTATCTTCACCGAGTAACCAATTGATAATGGTATCCCGTTGGCGATCGGTTAAGGAATCCTCTGTTTGAGAGAGGCGATCTTGCCATTGTTGCCTTAACTCGTCGATTATTGTCGTCATCGAAAAATTGAGTTCCAAACCCCGTCTTTTTAGGACGGCTTTAGTTTGAATACTAGCGCATTTACACGATATATGCTAGAACCTGAGCCATTGAGAAAGCCGATCGCACCGATTTTACCCCACACCCGACTAGAACGAACTAATCAATTAAGTCTTTTGCCAGATAAGGATTTAGTCGATTTATGCCACCCGATCAAACCATACCAAGTAACGAAGAACCAGTATGTTGTCTTGGCATCTTGTCTGTTGATTTAGCATAAAGAGTAACGAAGAGCCATTAATTTTAATAAACAACAGTTAGACAAAGGCTAGTTATACATAGGGTTTGCTGAAAAAGTTTGTTGGTGGGGTTA
>NZ_JADBTF010000221.1:0-6388 GCF_020246295.1 Microcystis sp. M090S1
TCCCCGCTTGGGATTTACTTCGAGAAGCCCAAAATCGCTGAAACCCAGATATATCAAGGAAAATCATAAATCGAGGTTAACCCTTTGTCCCGTAATGGTTTGAGCCTTTTTTGCTGACCGAAAACGCCTAAGTCCCATTAACATCGATCACTCGAATCGCTTCGCACTCGCAAAGATTACACTGGACTTTACCCAAACTTTCAAATCCCGAACAAGGGCAATCTGGTCGCGATTTGATGCCTCTACTGACTTGGTAGTTATGGCTGGCTCGTGAGATAGTACAAGATAATCCTTTACCTTGGCAGAAGCCTCTTCCACAAAACTCTCTGTCTGCTGGAAGGGTCGCTCAGGGTTTTGGGGCAATTTTAGCGGTGATTGGTACACCCGCCTGTTTCCCCAAAACCCGAGGAAAATCCCAGGGCTGGCCTAAAGGCAAAAAACGGACTCCAAAAATCCCTTATCCTACGGTCAAAAAACGCTATTCTGCCCCGCCTAAATCGAAAAAGACCGCATCTTAATCCTTCATCCTGCTTTTTATCTCTTTCTCAGTCTTTTATCCCTAGCTGTGCCAATTTGGGCTGCAAATTAGTCTAAACAGAAGTTATGATTCTTATTTAACCATCTTTTAACGGCCGCATTTTCACAGTCTTGTTTTTGATGCCCATCTTGTTTTTTTAATGAATTCTGGCTCTAAATTAATTACTTGTTTTTGATTAGGAGAAACCACCCTAGGTGTGACACAGCCATGAAAATAAGTTGTAGTTCCCTTTCGATGGTTACGACAATTGCAATGAGGGCAATTAATTTTCTTAGATGGGAAATTTCTGTGCCATCTAATGCCACTAAAATTTCTCCATCTAAGTAGAGAAACTTTTTCAAAACTCCCTTTTCCTTTAACCATTGATAGACTTTTTGAAAAGTACTAGAGACAGTAGAGGCTGGCACTGGCTCTAACAGATTTCTTATTTGATTATCCCCAGGAATTTTTTCAATTGAAAATAAACTTTCAGCATTATCTTTTCCCTTATTGCTTTTCATTAAACGTTGATGGGCTAAAAAAGACGGCGACTGAGTAAAAAAGACTGAAAATGCAGCCATCACGGCATCTTCTACCTGATATTTTGTATTATTTCCAGGTTTCCTCTCATCGGGTAAATCATGTAATTCTTGACGTAAAAATTGCATTAATTCCGAAATTTCTAGGGTTGCCGCTTTTTGAGCCATCTTGGAATAATTTGACCTGCTGGTGGATTTCTAACTCACCCATTTTACCTTAGCTGACAATAATTATAAATTTTTATTTCCCTTGAATTCCCTATTCTAAAAACAGAACTATCTTCCTGAATTTACCCCGTTCGTTCTCAGCCAATCCCTTTGATTGCTTGAGTATTTATACTTAATTTGTCCAACCAATTGTTTTTTTAGTGATCGCCTCTCCCTGAAAAATAGTCACTTTCTACTATATTTTGCCTTCCAAAATCGGGGTTAATGCTCTATTTATTTCAAAATGAGAATTGCTGCTGATCACTGATTCTAGGCTAATTTAATTGCTGCCGTGACTACCTCTTCTAAAGACTCTAACCAATGAAAGCTAACATCAGCTAAACTCTGACTGAGATCGATCGCTTTGCTGTCAGCTAGGACGCGAAAAATTATTTGTGGTGGGGTGGGATTGAGAAAAGATCTGGGTTCCAAGGTTTGTCTTTCCTGTCGGGTGGCCCGGATCATCCGTTCGCCGCTGCCCCGGCTGGGTGATAATGGGCTATAACTGCGGTAGTAATTGCTAATACTCTCGATCGCTTTTTGGCCAAAGTCGGGATAACTGACAATATCAACGATAATCACTTTTAAATCGGCCAATAGTTGGAATTGTTGCAGACCGGCCTCTATTTGCTCGTTTAATTGCTCTAATTCTAGTCTTTCCTCCAGTATAAGCCATGCTGCCAGTTTTGCCCCCTTGCTGGCTAAGGCATCCCAGACAGTGGACATCAAACCCTGGCCATTACTGATCATCGCTATTCGGCCAGTTTGATCAATTATCGACCAAGGGGATTGTAATTGGGGTGGGGTCAAAGCTAGGAGATCGAGATGTCTAGCTAAAGCGGCATCATTAACACTTATTTTGCCATCTAGGGCCATCACTTCCCCAGCTTCGTTGATACCCAGGGGATTAATCTCGATAATATCGAGATCTTTGCTGACAAAGAGACTATACATTTTTTCGAGAATTTGACTGATAGACTCGATCAAAGACCCTCTTAAACCCATAGATACGGCTAATTGCCGACAGAGATAGGGGGAAAATCTCGCTTCGATGACCACTTTTTGCATGGTTTCCAGTAAACTGTCCACATCCATTCCCCCTTGACTCGCACCCAGTAAAACCGGTCTTTGCAGATGATAATCAAGTAAAATGGCTAAAAATATCTCCTGTTGCGGATTATACCTGGCTTCTGCTAAGATTACCTCTGGATATTCTCCGGCGATCGGTAAATGAAAGATAGCATGGGCAGCAGCGATCGCATCGATGGTATTAGCGACAAATTTCACTCCTCCTGCTTTTCCCCGGCCTCCCGTGCGTACCTGGGACTTCAGCACGATAGGATAGGGAATGTTTAATCTTTTTAGTCCCCCCGGTTCGTGGATTGGTTGGGAAGGTAAAATGGGGATGCCGACTTGAGCAAATATTTCCTTGGCTTGGTATTCGAGTAAATCCATAATTAATTAATTGATAAAGTGGCAATTCTCTCTTTGCTCGTTTCGGTAGCTTGGGGACTATGAAGATTATTTTAGCAACAGCATCCAGTTCACGGGTGATCAGGGAGAATATTCTTGGCTTACTAGATCGCAAAAATTAAAGTTAATTGTGTCATTATGCGGTTAGAGGCGAGACTTTTTTAGCTACCCACCCCTAGTAGTCTAGCAATCTTTCACTCTCTCTATTTCTATCTTTAGTAAGCTTTACTGCATTTAAACTGAGTATTGGATGCTTTAGTACACACGAACTATTCCCTACTCCCCGCTCCGGCGCTCCCTAATTCCTAATTCCCCACACCCCACACCCTCAGTTTTTTGTCACAATTGTTACATTTTTTCAGAGATTTTAATTCGATCGGGTGATTTTTTTTGATAGGATTGAACCTATAATTCTCCCATAAATAGTTATTGTTCCCCATTAACCGTGCCAAACTAAGAACTGCGGACAAATCAAGAGTTTTGGCGTTTCAATAGACCAAATAAACTAATAACTGGCAATTAGTAGGAAATCTCAGTTATTTTTTGCTAAAATTCTCCTTTTTCCCGCATTTTCTTGCTTGGAAACAAACTTTTTTCCGCTTTCGTCTCTGTCTTTAATTCGCTCCCACTAGGAAACTCAAGGGTAAGATGCTATATTTTCAAAAGCAGGGTCGTCATCATCCTCTGACCCTATTAACAATGCTTTTAAGTGCTTCTTTCGTTGTGGTCTCCCTTTCCTTGACTCCTGCGATCGCACGTCAATTCGCCCCAATTAACCCGATTAAACCGATTCCTTTGGGGAATGATCAATTAATTCCTGCCGGCACAGACATCCCTGTAAAATACGAGCAAGGGGAAAAAATTCTTTTAACCAAACAAGAAACTTTTTCTTTATCTCTGACCGTCACCGATAATATCAAAAATTCCCAAGGACAGACAATTATTCCCGATGGTAGTCAGATTATCGGAGAAATTAAACCTGATGGTCAAGGTTCGCGTTTTTTATCCCAAAAAATCTTTTTAAAAACCCGTCAACCCCAAGAAAAATCTATTGATGCTATTTCGGCAGTTTTCACTCGTCTAGAAAAGCTAATTAAAGGAGTTAACCCCGACAAAATTATTCAGGGTGCAGTATTAGGAAAATCCGCCGCTTCTGTCCTCGCTTCTTTTACTTCTGACCAACCGGTTAGCGAGGGATTATTACGAGGAGGGGGATTAGAAGTATTAGCCGGTTGGTTATTACGAGGAGAATCGGTGGAATTATTGTCAATTAACCCCAAGGAAGATTTAAAATTAACCCTTCGTTCTGATTTTACCGGGCAGTAAGCTGAAAAAAAATCTGGTGTGTTAGTTATTTATCTAACACACCAGCTATCTGGACTAAGCGGCGTTTTGCCGATACCATTCAATGGTTTTCCGCAAACCTTCTTTAAATTCCATTTGAGCAACAAAACCGAATTTTTCCCTAGCGCGGGTTGTATCTAAACAGCGTCGCGGTTGACCATTCGGTTTATCTATTTCCCAAACAATTTCGCCATCAAAACCCATTAAATCACAGATTAATTCGACTAAATCTTTGATAGAAATCTCATAATTTGTACCAAGATTAACCGGGTCTGATTCATTATAGAATTGGCTGGCCATGACAATGCCTTGCGCTGCATCGGTGGAGTAGAGAAACTCCCGGGTTGGACTACCATCTCCCCAGACAGGAAGTTGTTTATCCCCCCGTTGTTGTGCCTCATAAACCTTGCGAATTAAAGCAGGAATTACATGGGAACTACCCGGATCAAAATTATCCTCTGGCCCGTATAAATTCACCGGTAAAAGATAAATTCCGTTGAAACCATACTGCAAACGATAAGACTCTAATTGTACCAATAAAGCCTTTTTAGCGATACCATAGGGCGCATTGGTTTCTTCGGGATATCCTGACCATAAATCGTCTTCACGGAAAGGTACTGGAGTAAATTTTGGATAGGCACAAATTGTCCCCACACAGACAAATTTTTGCACTCCTGCTAGATAGGCAGCGTGAATTAATTGGGTTCCCATCATCAAATTATCATAGAATAATTCGGCGGGTTTTTCCCGATTGAGACCGATGCCTCCCACATGGGCCGCCAAATGGATAATTAAATCTTCTTGGTCGGCTAAACGTTGACAGTTTTCCCAAACTCTTAAATCACAATCCTTTGACCGAGGAATTGTAATTTTTTCGGGATTTGCCCCCGCTGCAATTAATTGATTAACTACTTGCCGACCTAAAAATCCGGCCCCCCCAGTGACAACGATTCTTTGTTCGCTTAAATTCAGCATATTTTTACCTCTTTAATCCACAGTTGTCATTGAACGATTGCGAAGATAAGCCAAATCTTTTAATAACTGTCCGCTATCACCACCGTTATTAAGATTAATCCCCAAAGCCGCTAAATCCGCATCTACCATTAATTTTACCAGTCCCTCGAACGTTACCGACGGCTGCCAACCTAATTTCTCTCTGGCTTTTGTGGAATCTCCTATCAATAAATCCACTTCCGCCGGACGCAAATAACGTTCATCAAACTCCACATAATCCTGCCAATTTAAATTAACGTATTGGAAAGAAATATCGAGAAACTCCCGGATAGAATAGGTTTCATTTGTCGCCACTACATAATCATCTGGTTCTTGCTGTTGTAACATTAACCACATCGCCCGCACATAATCCTTAGCATAACCCCAATCCCGTTTAGAATCGAGATTTCCTAAATAAAGTTTTTTCTGTTGTCCGGCAATAATTCGGGCCAAAGCGCGGGTAATTTTGCGCGTGACAAAAGTTTCTCCACGACGGGGGGATTCATGGTTAAATAAAATGCCGTTACAGGCAAATAAGTCGTAGGATTCCCGATAGTTGACCGTTTGCCAGTGACCGTAAACTTTCGCACAAGCGTAGGGACTGCGGGGATAAAATGGCGTGGTTTCTTTTTGGGGAACTTCCATGACTTTCCCGAACATTTCCGAGGAACCTGCTTGATAGAAACGGACTTCGATGCCGGTTCTTTTTTGGTAATCCCGAATTGCTTCTAGTAATCTTAAGACCCCCACCCCCACAGCATCGACGGTGTATTCTGGGGCATCAAAACTAACTCGCACGTGGGATTGGGCCCCTAAATTATACACTTCTACTGGTTGCACTTGTTCGAGGATACGCCGCAGGGTCGTGCCGTCGGTGAGGTCGCCATAATGAAGAAATAATTTAGTATCGGGCTGGTGGGGGTCAGTATAGATATGATCGATGCGATCGGTGTTAAAGGTTGAGGTACGACGGATGATACCGTGGACTTGATAACCTTTTTCTAATAATAATTCGCTCAGATAGGAACCATCTTGGCCGGTGATGCCGGTAATTAGGGCGCGTTTAGCTTCAGTCATCAGTAATTTACCTAATCAGAAAGAATAAAGACTCTGACTGCTTATAGCACACTTTAGCCCCTCAGGACAAGTTTGGCTAGGTTGAGAGGGGACAAAAAGTTGACATCCTCGCCGCCCTAAAAGTGCGGCGATTCCTAAACCTCACGATTTAAGTTTCTGCTTCCACCACCGTCGCATACCACAGTTAAAAAACCATGTACTGTCTTACACAGAGTCCACAGACTTTCGCCCCATTTCA
>NZ_JADBTF010000222.1:0-8898 GCF_020246295.1 Microcystis sp. M090S1
AGAATCGTGGTTCAAAACCTTGCGTCTTCATCGGCCCGCGTCCTGTAGGGGCGAAGCATTCGGGCAATAACCTATCGGTGAAACCGTAGATTTTCTATCCGAATGCTTCGCCCGTACTTTTTCAGCAAGCCCTAACTAATCTCTACTGTCCCAACCGCTTCCTCGCCCCCCTCACAGAACCAAGCTGCTTCAGTGCCATCCCTCACCAAACAGCAGCCATCCGTCATATCTGAACTTTCCTCCAAATGGCAAAACTCTTAACCTAATGAAGTTTCGGCGATTTCATCTGTGCAATTGTCCCCCAAGTAATCTGATTATTTCCCCCTTATTCAACTATTCCGATTCTATCTCCGATAATCTCAAGCAATGAGGTTTTTTTCACAAAATTTAACGATTAGCCGACAATGAATCGCCGATGGTAGAAATATTCAGCGATCGCTAAGGTGATTAACGGGAGAAATTATAATCTTATCGATTTTAACCGTGCCACTATCCAAAGGAATAGATTGGATTTCTTGAAAAGACCGATGCGGGGAAATTACCGATCGATCACCCGAACTTTTTCCTTATCGGTAAAGATCGGGCGATTTGCATATTCTTGCTATTCCTAATACATCCGAGAGCGCCCGTCCTGTCGAATTTATCTTTAAACCCTAACTATCCCCGTACAATTATTAGCATATCGATCATAAACCTTGAGATAGGTTGCACGCCATGAGCGAATACCAATATTACGAATTCCAAGCTATCGATCGCCCCCTCACCCAAGAGGAAAGAGCGGCCATCAGCCAACTATCGAGCCGCGTCAAACCGACGGCAACGAGTGCCAGTTTCACCTACCCGGGTAACGTGGAACGTGATCCGAAGGAATCTTTTTAACTGGAAAGACGATCTGTTACGGTACGGCTGTAATGCCTGATTGTGTCCTATAGGTCTAATAAAGTTGTTAAGTATTGCCCTTATCGATCGAGATCGGGTTAGCTTGGAGATAGCAGTGAGCATTCAGCTTTAAACACTTAATAACTGCTAACCTAATCACTGATAAGGGGGTTTTTTCATGGCTTTTAGCCGTTCTAGCGGTATTTTGCTTCATCCCACCAGTCACCCCGGTCGTTACGGGATTGGAGAACTAGGTAGGGAAGCCTATCAATTTATCGATTTTTTGGCTCAAAGTGGTCAAAAACTCTGGCAAATTCTCCCTTTAGGCCCGACAGGGTACGGTAACTCTCCCTACATGAGTTTTAGTGCCATTGCCGGTAATCATCTCCTGATCAGTCTCGATATTCTTCGGGAAAAAAACCTGCTTAGTGACGCAGATTTAGAGGATATTCCCGATTTTCCCCTCGATCAAGTGGATTTTGATAAATTGATCGCTTGGAAAATTCCCCTACTTAGAAAGGCGGCGAGCAATTTTGTCAAGGGTTCTGACACAATTCTTTACAAACAGTTTGCCGGCTTTTGTGCTGGCAATGCCGATTGGTTAGAGGATTACGCCCTATTTATGGCCCTATCCCACGCTTACCCGGGTAAAGCATGGATGGAATGGCCGACAGAAATTCGCGAACGTCATTGGGGTGCGTTGGAAACACCGAAACAGGAGTTACAAGAGGAGATTTTTCTGCACAAATTCCTGCAATTTGAGTTTTTTGAGCAGTGGTTAGCCCTAAAACGCTATGCTAACTCCCTCGGTATCGAGATTATCGGTGATATCCCCATTTATGTCTCCCATAATAGCGCTGATGTTTGGGCAAATCCGCAGGTTTTCCGACTAGATACCCAAACCGGTAATCCCTTGGAAGTGGCCGGGGTTCCCCCAGATTATTTCTCAGAAACGGGGCAATTATGGGGAAATCCTCTTTATAACTGGGATTATCTCAAAAATACGGGCTTTGACTGGTGGGTACGCCGTTTAAAAGCGGTTCTTTCCCTAGTCGATATCATCCGTATCGATCATTTTCGCGGATTAGAAGCCTATTGGGCGGTGGCTTTTGGCCAGGAAAACGCCATTAATGGTCGTTGGCTGAAGGCCCCGGGTTATGATCTCTTTAATACTATTGGCGCTCGTTTAGGTAAATTGCCGATTATTGCCGAAGATTTGGGCGATATTGACCAAGCAGTCCTAGATTTTCGCGATCACTTTGCTTTCCCGGGGATGAAGATTCTCCACTTTGCTTTTGGGGGTGATGCGGGTAATCCCTATCTTCCTTTTAATGTCGAACGCAACTGTGTGATTTATACCGGCACTCACGATAATAATACTACTGTGGGCTGGTTTCAGGATAACGCCAATGACTACGAAAAAGCGCGACTATATCAATATCTTGGCGCTCCCAGTGGTCAGGGAGTGGCTTGGGATCTGATTCGACTGGCCTATAGTTCCGTGGCTAATCAGGCGATCGTACCGTTACAGGATGTGTTAGGTTTAGGATCGGATGCGCGGATGAATACCCCCAGTGTCGCAGAAGGGAATTGGTCATGGCGCTATCGTCAGGAAGCTTTAACCGGAGAACATAGCGAGAGATTGCGAGATTTAGTCAATCTTTTTGGCAGAAATCGTTAAATCTCAACCCTTTTGTCGAGACGTTACCCCTAACGTCTCTTTTTGTCCGGTTAATGTGGGTGAGAATTTTTTAGCAATCTTTGCCGGATGCGATCGAGATTTTCTTGACTATTGACGGGTAAATGGGGTAAGGGTAATTCTAAATTGGGCCAATTACTCAAATCATGGCAGGGACAGGATAAACCCGATTGGCCCAGCACTTCAATTGGTACGGGTATAGTACAACGAGCGCAGGGGTGAAATTCCCATTGAGGGGAAAGTAAGTCTTGGATAGTTTGTTGAGTACCTTCTAGGTAACAATCGCCACTTTGAGGATCAAGCATTTTTTGCCAACAATCTTCAAACTCCGACGAATAGCGATCAGCATTGAAAATTGGCAGCGGAAATAGCATAGCTTGGTTTTTGGGACAAATAACTTTTTTTCCCAATTGAAACCAATGGGCGAGATATTTTTTAACTGCGGAGGTGTCTGACATATAGTTTGTGTGGAGGCTGCCCTGATTATTGCTCTTACCATCAATCCTAGCGTTAACTTCCGGTGTCGGACAGGTCTTAGGATGATTGATGATCGAGTTTAATAATTATTTTAGGTAACTGAGCATCTGCAGCTAGATTAATCCCAATAAACTCACCATTAAAGCTTTTTGGGCGTGCATCCGATTTTCCGCTTGCTCCCAGACTTTTGATTGTACACCCTCGATCGCCCCGTCGGTAATTTCTTCGCCGCGGTGAGCAGGTAAACAATGGAGAATAATCGCGTCTTTGTCAGCGTGACTCATTAGCTGTTCATTGACTTGGTAGGGCTGAAAAACGGGAATTCGGGCATCAGCGAGGCTTTCCTGTCCCATACTCGCCCAGACATCAGTATAGACCACCTGAGATTCTTTTACGGCCGTAACGGGATCGTCGGTAATTAAGATTTTACTACCGGTTTTCTCGCCAATAGCCTGGGCGCTGGCGACAATTTCCCCATCGGGTTGATAGTTTGCGGGGGAGGCAACTCGCACATTTAACCCCATCAAAGCACCACCCAAGAGGAGAGAATTAGCGACATTATTGCCATCCCCGACATAGGTGAGGTTAATTCCCCGTAAAGTCTGAAAAGTCTCTTGGATAGTCTGTAAATCGGCTAATATCTGGCAGGGATGTTCTAAATCCGTTAAAGCGTTGATAATCGGAATGCGCGAGTAATTGGCAAAAGCTTCTAAATCCTCTTGTTTAAAGGTGCGAACCGCGAGAATATCGAGATAGCGATCGAGTACCCGGGCTGTATCTGCTAAGGGTTCCCCGCGCCCCACTTGGGTTACACTGGGATTAAGATCGATCACCTGTCCCCCTAACTGGTACATGGCGACGGTAAAGGAAACCCGCGTCCGGGTGGAAGCTTTATAAAATAGCAATCCCAAGACTTTTTTGCAGCTAGGGTTAAGAGTGCCAGCTTTAAGCTGTGCCGATAGATTGAGTAGGGCGCTGATTTCTTCGCTACTCATGTCGGTTATTCTTAAAACATCTCGTCCTTTTAAAGTGGCTACCATTGGTTTTTCTCTCGATAAACAGGGGTCTTGATTGGGTTTTATGGCAGTTAGCGATTAGCAAAAATCTTGAGTAAAGACCTTATTATAATCCAGTTTTTTCGCTATTAGGCAATTTTTCCCGAAAATTTTCATTTTGGGGGATGTTAGTCCAGCTAACACCCCCACTTTTTTTTGTTAAATTAGGTAGGTGTTAAAAATTGTCAGATTCCCCCCTTATCAAGGCGGCTCCCCCCGCCTATCGGCACCCCCCTTATCAAGGTAGATCCCCCCGCCTATCGGCACCCCCCTTATCAAGGGGGGCAGGGGGGATCAAACCCAAAATCTAATTTCTACTTAACTAATTTTGCCCCACACTTAGAACAAAAATTAGACGAGGGGGGATTTTTGTGTCCACAGTTACCGCAGATAATTAAAGCTGGGTTAGCCACTTCCGTCACCGAAGAAAGAGGAATTTCTCCACCGCTATCCAACTTATAGTTATCGATTAACTGCAAAATAATTGCATCCTCCCGTTTATATTCTGTACTATCTTTTCCTCCTGTCAACTCCTCGGAACGTTGTTGTAAATATTTGATAAAAGTCCGATACAAGGCTTGTTTTTTCTCCGGAGTGGCCGAATCCTGTAACTTAGCTGTCACCTGACTTTGAATTTTTTCCTTATCTTCGCGACAAGCTTTTACTTCTAACACCTGTACCGCATCTTCCCAACTGGTGGCGATATCGACTTTTTTTAATCCCGTTGCGGTTTTAATTTCATAGCGAATTGTTTTCTCATTAGTGACTCGATTGACTTCTGGAAAAAGCACTTTTAAAGCCCGGGCCGTCACCACCAATTGATAAATACTCGGATCTTCGGGAAAAACATCCCAGAAAGGAGGTTCCTTTTGGATATGCACGGGGATGGGTAAATCGCGATTTTCCCCCATTTGTTGGGCGCGTTTAGCGAGAATAAATTCTCCTTTCCAGTCTTGATAGGATTGCCGCAACTCTCTCATTCCATCGAGACAGCGTAGGGAAAAACCGCCAATTTCCTGCACGAAGACAAGACGATGTTTTTCCACTTCTGCCAAGGGTTTAATATCGTCTTCGTTGGGGATAAATTCCCGCAGTTTCGGAATAATTTTTTGGGCTGCCGGGTTATTGGTATTTCTTCCCCCAATCAGGGCAACATTTTGATTTAATTGGGGCGTAAAACCCGCATCTTTTCCCCGCAAAACCGCAGGGTTAAGCATAATTAGGGGTCGCGATTTTTGGTAGGCAATGCGAAGATTATTGATAATATCGGCATCGTTGTTATAGATTTTTAACAAGCGATCGCAAGCGGCTAATTCCCTCTGAATTCGACTACTAGCGGGGGCATTTTGTAGTAGTTGATTAGCTTGGTTTATGATAACTTGTTGAAAATCTCCTTGACGAATATCGGCAATCTCGGTGATGTCAAATAAACGCATATTTTCATCAGCGCGGCGCGTTTCTTTCCAGAGAGGGCTAGATTGCTTTAAAATCTCTTCTGAGAGGGGTAAACAAAGGTTATCCATACCTGTATTGTAGGCATTTTTGTTACCGGCAATCCCCGAAGCAAATTGTTCGATAAAGTCTTGATAAAGACTATTTAATTCTTGTCTGTCAAATAATTTAATCCCATTAATTAACAAAGCATCGGCACTATCGATCTGTTGATTAGCTTGGAGATTAAATAGATCGCGACTTTGAATTAATTTCTGACGAAAGCGATTAAAACGGCTTTCTAATTGATTTAGATGTTCCAGTAAACGATTAATAACCTCTACTCCTGCACCTCTGGTTTTTCGTTGAATATTGGCCATTAAACAGCCTTCCAATCCCGTTAAAGCTTGTTCACAATATTGTTCCATCTTATCTTTTTTCGAGATATGAATTTTATCTTTCAGATCATTAATTTCTGCTAAAGCTGTATCATATTCTCGTTGACGTTTACTTTCGTTTTGACTCCAAACCTGTTCTTGATCGCGACGGAATTTTTCCGCTATGTCGGTGAAGATTTGTCGTACTGAAACAATAAAACTCTCGGCAAATTTTACTCCACGGTTCCGATCCTCAAGGATATTATAAAACTCCATTTCTAGAGACTTTTTCCCCCGTTGAATAATTTCATCCCGGTTATTATAAATCTTTTTCAGGTAATCGCCGTGCAGCCGTTCATCGGGACTCAATTCTAGTAAATGATTGCGTTTAAATTCCTCGACTCTTGGCGTTAAATAATCATTAATAAATTGCAGAATTTTTCCCTGTTCATTGCCTAAAATATTAACACCCTGTTTGGTACAAGAGAGCCAATTATCTTGATTGATTTCCTGACGAGTTTCGTTAGTCCATTGGGAGATTATGGCAATTAAAGAGCGATCCTTGTCGGCACATAAATCCATAATTAATTCCCCTTCGCTCAAGCGCATTCTTTTGAGTATATCACCTCTTACTAACTCCAACATTTGAGCGGGTAAAATCACGGAATCATTCAGCCACCAATTAATTAAATCTTTGGCTAAACGTTCCGATAAAGAAGCACGAATTTGGGCAATAGGAATTTCAATAGTTGATAGCCCAAAACTCATAAATTGCTTAGGATAACCGCGACCCCCCGGGTCAGCTTGCGCCCAAGAACCCTTAATATTATCTCTAATGGAACGCTTATGGGGGGCAAAATCAGAGGTCATATCTAGGAAGATATTTTGGGCGATCATTTCCCGAATTTGACCGAGTTTAAAATCACCTTCTCCGTTTTTTGTCCCCACTAAATAGGTAAAATCAAAGGGGGGTAATTTACTAACAACTTCATCGACCAAACCACTGCTAAACTGTTGATGATATTCGGTTCTGTAGTCAGAAAAGTAATTTAATTCCATCAAGGCAGCGTAACCATTAGCCAAAACTCGATCGCCGACACTAATCCCCGCAAATGCTTCAGGAGTGGGAACAATTGCCGTACTCAAAGGACTACTTTCCCCTCGTAACCAATTACGAATACAGTAGCCTATATCGATTAACATTCCGCTACCCGTACCACCGTTTAAAGACCCCGTAGTAAAGACATTAATGGCACTATTACTAACTTTAATTCCATAGCGATCGAGCATAAAGTTTTCTTGTCCCTTTACCCGTCTCACCGCGTCCAGAAATTTCCTTTGAATCTCATGATAATTACAAAATAAAGCAAAACGACCACAGGCGCGAATTTGTCCCGCTCCCGCTTCTAGGGAAGTAATATTTCTCTCTAATTCCGGGGGAAACCAACTATTAATCCAGGGATATCTATCCATGTCAGATACCATCTCCTGTACCTGTTTTCCACTCACCCGGGACCAGTGTTTTTCGTTATCTTTAAAAGCACTGCCCGCAGCTTCAGGATTACTGATTTTATAATCCTTATCCGTGTCAACCACCAAAAAGCTGACAATCGGAAAATTACTCAAACTGCCATAACTTTCCTCGATTAAGCGACGCAATCGCGATAAAATTTCGTTACCCGTGCCACCAATACCCACTAAAACCGTGGGAACCATGCTTTTTTCTTCTACTGCTGCTGGCATAATTATTTAACTCCTAAGGCCATTTCTTGACGGTTGCGGGGGACTTCGTAGGTGAGGAAATCGTAGGCTAATTTAGTGTTAGGAAAAATCGCCCGCGCTTCCTCTAACAGATTGGAAATATCCAGAGAATTACCCGGTAGATAACGGGGGCTAAAATGGGTCATTAATAACAATTTTACCTGGGCTGCCAAGGCCACCTGGGCTGCCATCGTTGAAGTGGAGTGAACACTTTCAAAGGCTAACCCGGCATCTTGGTGAGCAAAAGTCGCCTCATGAATTAGCACATCTGCATTCTGTGCCAATTCGATCGAGCCTTCACAGAAAATAGTATCGGTACAATAGGCAATTTTACGGCCGATTTCCGTTTCTCCGCAGAGGGACTGACCGCGAATTTTGCTGCCATCGGCGAGGGTGACAGTTTCCCCTTTTTTCAGCTTGCCGTAAATTGGTCCGGGGGGAATACCCAAAGCGTTGGCTTTTTCCACATCAAAACGTCCTGGACGGTCTTTTTCGGCGATGCGATAACCGTGGGCGGGAATACGATGTTTTAATAGCTGACAGGAGACGGTAAATTCTTCATCTTCGTAGAGTATGCCAGGGGAAATGGCATGGACGCGCACCCGATTAGCCAAATTAGTATAGGAATACTTAGCACAAGCGCGCAGATAGTCCCCTAGTCCGGGGGGTCCGTAGATATCAATATCCTGAGCAGAACCGGCTAATCCGATACTGGCTAACAATCCCATTAAACCAAAGATATGATCCCCGTGCATATGGGTGATAAAAATGCGTCGGATTTGGGAACTTTTCAGGTCGCTACGCAGTAACTGGTGTTGAGTTCCTTCTCCACAGTCAAACAGCCATATTTCCGCCCGTTGCGGCAAACGAAGGGCGATACTAGAGACATTGCGGGAACGAGTGGGAACCCCAGAACTGGTTCCTAAAAAAGTAATCTCCACAGGATAGCTGTCAGGATAGAGGATTCTTTTTCTAGTCTAGGCTGTTTTGATCGATTTCTCGATCGAATTGCTGCTTTTCTCTATTTCTTGACTTGGAAACAGGAAATCCCCTGATTTTGACCTAAGTAGTCGTGCAAAATTAATTTCCTAGTCGAGACTCCGAGACTCCGAGACTCCGAGACTCCGAGACAGCTATCAGGGATCAGATTTAAACCTCTTGCATAATTAATTTTTGATGGTTCAAAAACGGCAAAAATAAGGATTAAATTGCATAAAAT
>NZ_JADBTF010000223.1:0-12643 GCF_020246295.1 Microcystis sp. M090S1
AAGAAAAAAGAAAAACTAAGTAAAGAGCAAAAAAAAGCCAATCGTCAGTTATCACAACGGCGCATAGTTATAGAACATATTCATCGTCGTCTCAAAATATTTCGGATACTTTCATCAAGATACAGAAATCGCAGACGGAGATTTGGTATGAGATTGAATTTGATTGCTGGTATCTACAATTACGAACTTCGTTACCGACAAAAGGATATATCTTGATTACTTTTGCAAGAGATCTAATAAGACAACCTGCAAAAAGAATGATTGCGATTACAGTTTTACTAGACTTGATTGTGACCACAGACGCAAACTGTATAGCTCCAACAAAAACAATAAAAATTAATGCTAAAACAAAAAGGAATATATTGCTTTGATAAGTTGTATATAAATGAAATACCATTATCCCAACAATAACAAGTTCAAGGAGCCATAAAACAGGATGTACTTTAGCTGGTATCTCCTCTTTTTTAAAGCTGACAATTTCATCTGTCTTGAGTGTTTTATTCGCTAAATAAACATTTCGGTCTGTCACTTTAAGTCCAGATTCATTGAAGTAAACCTCTTCTTGATCTTTCATTTTTTAATTCCTCCTCAAGAATTAATTGTTAATGTCAAAAGTATAGAATTGTCTTCTTGTACTTCTTCGCTTTCAATAACAAGGTTTCGCTCTTTAGCTCTTTGTTTCAGTGATTCGAGAGTTTCCTTTTGGATTTGAAGCTTGTAATCTTCATCAATGGTTGATAAGCTGTTGTAAATTAACTTCAGTTCTTTGGCGTTAACTTCAACAAAAAACGAACCATCATCGGAAGGAAAAAAGCACAAGGAGGTTGGACCAACATTACAAATCAACTCGCCATTTATTGTTTCTTTGGGAAGCATACCAAACTTTATTAAGGTTTGACGTAACAGATTTTTATCTCGAAAGTTTGTAGGAAATACTTCAGATTTTGTTGATTCCACCAGTTCAATCGTTTTAGCTGATTTAACTGATTGACTGGTGGAATCATTAGTAGCATAAAAAATTTGACGACCAGCACGCTTTTCTACAGCCTTAATAAAGCGATTAAGTACATCATCTGGAGTAGATTTTCTAAACACAGCAACCCATTGGCCATCTATTAAATCCCAGAAAAAGAAATCTTTTTCTCCTTGTAGATGGGTTTTATAACTACTTCCCCACTTTTCTGCATCGTAACCAGCACCTATAACAAAACGTTCTAGTTCATTACCATCCTTGAAATTAGTGGGAACTTTATTTTGTGAAGAAGCTGCCCATTCTTCTAATTTATCTTTGCCAACTATTGCTCTTAAAGCTAAAGCAACTGGAAGTAATAAAAGACTGATAGACATAAAATTATTTCTCCTTTAGAAATCAATAGTTCTGCCGCCTCGTGACACCCGAACGTCAACATCAGCTTTTTCGATTTTTTGGTCGTAACCTGATCTGTCTTGGTTGCTGGTTGCTGCTACAGCCCTCACGTTTGCCCATTCTCGGATAGCATGAATTTGTTCAGCTTGTGTGACTGAAAGTGGTACAGTGTTTTTTATGGCTAGGGAAAAATCATCAGATTCGATACTACGATTCTCAGCAAATGCTTCAAATAGGGCTGAGATTACCGCTTGTTCAACTTCCGCACCCACAAAACCTTCAGTTATCTGAGCTAAACTAACTAGAAAATTTTCGTTTAGCTGTAGATTGCCACACACTTCAGGCTCTTGTAAACGTTTGTTTAGATGAACACGAAAAATCTCCTTTCTTTCATGTAAAGTGGGCAAATCGACAAAGAAAATTTCGTCAAAACGACCTTTTCTAAGTAGTTCAGGTGGCAAACTGTGTATATTATTGGCGGTCGCTGCTACAAAAACAGGTTTTGTTTTCTCTTGCATCCAAGTCAGAAAAGTACCAAAAACACGAGTAGAAGTGCCACCATCTCCGCCAGAACCAGAAACACTACTGAATCCCTTTTCTATCTCATCAATCCAGAGAATACAAGGAGCGATTGCCTCAGCAGTTTTGATAGCTTGACGCATATTCTCTTCACTGCTGCCAACTAAACCACTGAAAACTTTACCCATATCTAGGCGCAGTAATGGCAATTGCCACATAGCACTAATCGCTTTAACAATTAAACTTTTTCCACAGCCAGGGACACCTGTAATCAATACGCCTTTTGGTGGAGGAATATGATAAAGCTGTGCTGATTCCTGCCAAGATTTGTTACGCTTACTAAGCCAGCGTTTTAAATTTTCGAGTCCTCCTACATCCTCTAGATTGATGGTACTTTTAATAAATTCTAAAATGCCTGTTTTTCTGATAATTTGCTGTTTTTCTTCAAGTATAATCTCAATGTCTGAAATGTCGAGTCTTCCGCCTTCGACCATTGCACGAGCAAAAGCATTTTCCGCTTCCTGTAAAGTCAAACCTAATGCTGCTTTTGCTAAACGTTCAGTTTCCTCGTCGTTAAGCTCAATAATAATTTTGCCACTTTGCCGATTTGCTGTAATCATCTCCTCTAAAACAGCCTTAATTTCCTCAAAAGATGGCAACTCAAAGTCAACAATTGTGACCTCTTTCTGTAATTCATTGGGCAAAACAACTGTAGGAGCAATAAAAACAACATTTTTCGGCTTACTGCTGCGTCTTAATCTAGCAGAAAGATCGCGTAGTTTGCGGATAATCTGGTAATCGGGCGTTTTACCTCGTTCACCAAAGTACACATGGAAATCTACTAGGATAAAGATAGCAGGCTCGGCATAGTTATCTATGAACTCAAGAGCTTTAATTGGTTCTAATAGTTTGCTCTGTGTATTGGTTTCAGCTTGACTAGATTGTTTATTATCCGCTGTCATCCCTGTTGTCAACTTCCACACAAAACAATTCCGAGTTGTGCGAATTTTGCTGGCCTCAGTAGCAACCGAGCGAAGGATATTAATCACTCTTTCTTCTTCCCAAGTTGGGATATACAAATAGGGAAACCTTGCTCTGAAAAGATTTCCTACTAGAATACTGAATTTGTTGGCATCGTGTGTTTGCATATCGGTTTGGATTTTAGCTTTTGCCCTTTACGCTTTAATTTCTACGACTCTCTTGAATTTCGTGTGATCAGCCTTATGGATACTTTCTATGGTATAAACTTGGGACTTTCCCCGATGCAGATTTTTTTTGAAAAGCTGTAAGTCTTTGTGGGATAAGGCATTGCGTCGCTAAGACTCTAGTTCAACTTCGGGACACTTAAGGATATAGCCAATTTTCAGGATAATTTACCTTAAGTTCCCAAAATCTAGTATTTATCGGCAACCTATTGAGCTAGACTTCACACCGCAAACGCTTCCTTTTGTTTATGAAAAATCTGGTCAGCGTTGTGGTACTGATGCTTAATCATCCACTGCTCCAGTTCAATGAGATACCATTGACCGGCAAATGTTCCATATTTTAAGCAAACTTTTTCATTATCGTGTAGAGTGTGCTTAAACCCAAAACGTTCTTTATACAGTGCTTCAATGGTTTCGTCCCCTTTTGGATAAGTCGTGTAGGAAATTTCAGTGTGAGCAATATCATGTTTGTAAGTCAAGATAGCTCGAATCAATTGCTGATAAACAAGATAACTTGTTCCTTTTTTGCCAGTTCCCTTTTCATCATACAGAGAGAGACTTTCTCCGATGCTTGTTACATTTTTGGGTAACATCAAATGCTTTCCTGTGTGTTTTCCTTCACAAAATGTTGCCAGTTGACAAGGCAAATAGTAGCCATATTCAGGCAGAGAATAGGTATAACGTGCAACACCGATTACCTGCGAGGGATTCTGTTCAGGATAGGCTAGAAAAATAACCGATTGGTGAGTAAATAAATCGTCGATTTCTCTGCAATAATTTTGTGACTCAGGATAGCGATTCTTGAGAAATAAGAAATAGGATTCAATTTCTGCCGGTGTTTCCGCTTCCTTGACCAGATAACCTTTGACCTTTGGCACATCAAAAGAAAGTAAGGCTCTTTTGCTAAGAATCCAGCAGTTGCCAATGTTATTTAACACAATAAATCCAGCACAAGAAAACAGAATCTTCACATATTGCTCAATATTGGGGGTTTGGGATATATCATAGACAAAGAGAAGACCGTTATCCTGTAACATTCTTCGGACAGTCCTTAAAGTGAATAGGGGATCTTTTTGGGTGTAATTTGTGGTCTTTAGCGTTGCAAATGTTTGTGCCGTTGAATCCTTTTCCTCGTTTGGTTTTAAATCAAGCCAACAAGAAAGTTGCTCATAGTGACGCTCTGGTATTTGACCGCTCAATAAGTGATTGACATCAACTCCATCCGACGACAGTAGCCGCACCGATGTAGATGATAATGAGATAAACTGTTTACCATTGGTTTGGTTGATTATTTGAGAAATAGCCATTTTGCTACCCTTAAGAAGAGGACAACGAGCAATGAGGCTCTCTTCATTGGGAGTAAAGCGATAGAAATCCTTAGATTTCTACAGAGAAGCAAGCAAAACGATTATTTTTGGGCGCAAAAAGCAAAAGAAGCTGGAATTAGAAAGAATTAGAAAGCTTGAATGGCTTTCTATACCTATAATTGAGCAAATAGCTGATATGTACTTAGTCACATTGAGAGAAAGTTTTTCAAAAAATGAGAATTTCTGGGGATAATTGATCAACAATAGAGAAATAAACTTATGTAGATTGAATAGAGAGCAATGAAGTTAAAACTCTCCGTAGCGGGACTTGAGCAAGTCAAAAACCGATGGGCGCAAAAACAAAAAGAAGGCTGGACTAGAAAATACTTATGCACCGAGGCTAGTCAATTTTCCAAACCCGATGGGAATTGGGAGGAAATTTCAAATGACCCAGCCCACACTTATTACTCTTATTACGCCGACAACTGCTCACTGGAGACTTTAGATCATTTTTTGAGGGGTAAAACCATTCAATCGGAAGGTTTTTTTGCCTTTTGTCGAGCTTTGAACATCGACCCTTCAAAAGTCGCAGATCTAGATAATCTTTTGCAAAAACTGACTCAAGATATCGAGCCTATCTGGGTGGGGCGAGAGTCTCTTCAAAGTGATTTACTGGAAAAACTAAGAGGCGATTGTCGCATTGTCGTAATTACGGGAATAACAGGTATTGGAAAAACTGCCCTCGCCTACAAATTGGCCTTAGCTTTATGTCAAGAAGGGTTTCCTCCTGAACTGCCTATTGATTTTGATGGGTTTAATCAACGGGAGGATCAACAGTCACAATCAGAAGCACAAAACTTTATCAGCACAGCTATTGATTTACTCAATCGTGGCGATGAACCTGTTACGGCAAAACAAGCAAAAAACCCAGAACAATTATTAACTCAACTGGTTAATCATCTGAGCAATAATCGTCGATTAATTTGGTTTGATTCAATGGAAAATCTTTTACAAGGAGAACAACAAGATGGCAGTAATCGCTTTAAAGACCCCCTCTGGCGAGTCTTTTTTCAAAAAATATTAGAAGCCGAAGATTGTCAGACTCGAATTGTGATAACTTCGCAGGATAAGCCTGAAGATTTTGAAACTTTTAGTCAAGATCAATATTGGCATATTCAGCCATTAATGGGATTAGAAGATCAGGAAAGTTTACAGTTATTTGAACGCTTATTTCAACAAGCAGAAGTCGAATTAATTCTTCATGGACGTAACCTTGCTTACCTTAAAGAGATCGGAAAACTTTATGAAGGACATCCTCTCGCTATCCGCTTAATTTCTGGTGATATTATTGAGAGATTAAATGGAAATATCGGCACTTATTATGAGGAGAATAAATCCCGATTTCGACGATTAAGAGAAATGATTGATGAAGCTCAAAAAGCTAATCCTGATGATTATTACAAAGTTAACTTAATGACCAAACAATTACGAAAACAACTGTTAGAGGAGGAAGTCGAAAGAACAATAGAGCGACTTGAAAACACTTTTAAAACTGCTTATTTATTGCTTATCTATGGCTCCACTTATTCATCTTTTGAATTTAAAAATGCGTGGTTTGAAAATCTTCAATTATTTTCAGAATACGAGGAACAAGATTTAGACCTAGCTCTTTTTACCTTGTTTAACCGTTATTTAGTAGAAACTCAAAAACAACTGGGATATGAACCACATATCAAACAGCACAGCTTAATTCGCAATGTTGCTTTCAAGCATCTAGTATCTACCCAAAGAAAAGAAGGAAAACCAAATCATGAATGATTTTCAATCTCCTCAATTAAGAGTCAAAGAACGTCTCACAAGTATCGATTTTACTGTTTTTGGAGAACTCGCTCAAGTTAAACAAAAAGGGGAAATTTTAGGGGCGACAGGGAGTCATTTTGAAAAAGCACATTTTGGCGCATTTATCTGGCATTTAATTGGTTATGAACGCCATATTAAGGATAAAATGGGACAGCAGCTCTCTATTCAAGAACGGGCAAGTCGTTATGTGGAAGCATTTCTCTGTCTGTGTCGATTAGGTTGGTATAAAGAAGCTAAATCTTTATTTTCTTTACCCTTAGAAATTCATGATCCAACTTCTTTACCTTTGCACAAACAATTACTCATCTGGGGACGCTATGAAGAGGGCATAAAACTGTGTAAAGAATTATTAGGAAATCTTGACAATGAAACCGATTTTCTCTGTTTAAGTGAACTTGGTTATATGTATCGAGAATTAGGACAATTAGACCAAGCAAAAAATTATGCGGAGAAACTGTTATCCTTAGCCGAGCAATTAAATAATCCTCTTTGGAAAGCAAGAGGCAAAGTAAATATAGCAACAATTGATGGAATAAAAGGTGAATATTTAAGCGCTGAAATAGGACTGAATGAAGTTTTAAATCTAGCCGAGATTATTCCCGATTGTGACGAAAAATTTGAGATTATTAATGTTGCTTATTTAAATCTGGGTAATTGTTATGGTTATCAGGGAAAAGTTGACCAGACTATTGCTTGTTTAGAAAAATACTTAAAATGGGCAGAAAAAATTAAAAATCTTATTTATCAAGCAATAGCTTTACGAAATTTAGGAGAAGCACACCGGCGAATCAATGATTTGAATCAAGCTATCGATTATACTCAAAGAAGTCTTAACTTATCTGAGCAAATAACCGATGAAGCAGGAATTATTTTGTCTTTGGGAAATTTAGCCTCAATTTATGGGCAACAAGCAAATTTTCAGGAGTCTGAAAAATACTTTAAGCAACAAAAGAAAAAAGCTTTAGCTATTTCAGATGTGGCGAGTGTTGCCCATGCTTGTGCTGGATTAGGAGAAATTTATAGTATCACTCGAAAGGATGATCTAGCCTATCAATATCTTAATCAAGCTTTAGATATTGCCCTCGATATTGGAGAAAGATATATAGAACTAGAGACTTTAATTGTTTTGGCAGAATTTGAAGAAAAAACCCATGATCTTAAATCAGCTATTAATCACTGGCAACGAGCTTTACATCTTTCTGAAAAATTAAATATGCTCTCCCATAAAGAGAACTGTGAACAAAACCTAGAAAGGTTGTTAAACCCCAACTAAGTTGAGACTGAGTAACGCACAGAAAACGGGTTTCTCGGAGAAACCCGTTTTCTACTCATGCAAAAGAGATGTCTATTGAAACAATCTGAATTTCCCTGACTCGGTGCATTGGTTTGGTTGGCTTTTCGGTGGTGATTAGTTCATCAGCTTGAATTTGCAGCGCAGCAGCAACATGAAGTGCATCCATCGCCGCTAAACCGTAAGTGCCAGCAATTTCATGACTCACTGCATCCTCCTCGACGTGCAGCAAGTTCTTGTTCTATTTCGTCTTCATTGAGCAGTTGCAATCCAGCCGAAATTGCCCGATGTCGGATTTCCCATAACTTTTTGCTTAATGGTGTTTGGGGAATAAATTTAGCTTCTGGTGTTGTTTGTGACTCAGATTTAAGTATTTGAACAAATTGCCAAACTTTTTGTTGCTTTTCCGGGGTCAATTCTCGCCATTGTTCAAGTAGTTCCTCTTCTTTACCCATAAATACCTCGCTCTTAAATTACGCATTCCTCGAATCGTTGGCTGTCCAAGACATATTTGTGGATTAACTTTCGGCTCTTGTAGTAGATATGTATGGGTAGTTCAGGTGTTTTAGGTGGGAATTGGTTCACCCGGCCGCAAACTAGACCATTTACCGGTTTCGCGTAAAAAGCTTTCACAACCCACCACATCCCACTCCATTTCGATATAATCTTCCTTGGTGCGAATGTTAACGTTAATAGAAGGGTTCTTCGCTTCAAAGTCCGGTGTCTCGGTGAGATGACGTTCCTGATGTTGTGTTTCTACGGCATGATAGGTGAAACAGCGATCAACAAAATAGCAGTTAATACAAATACACATAGGTTTAACTCTATAAGTCTTTTCCGTTAATCTAGCTCAGTCTCTCCCCAAATAGGGCCGGTAAAAATTATATTTTTGTAAATTTATCTTCTCGATGTCTTGTCAAAAAAACCTAGATAGTTTAGTTAAAGAAGTTTTTGCGATTAATCAGCAAGAATTGCCAGAAAATGCTTATTTAGTCGGTGGTGCTGTGCGAGACGCTTTATTAAACCGTCAGAAAGACTATATTGACCTAGATTTTGTGGTTCCCGAAAAAGCGATCGAAATTGCTCAAACTATTGCCCATCAGTATAAAGCCGGTTTTGTGGTTTTAGATGCCGTTCGTCAAATTGCTCGCGTCGTTTTTCCGCAGGGGACTCTTGATTTCGCACAACAGGAGGGAGAATCTCTAGAAATAGACCTAAAAAGACGGGATTTCACCGTTAATGCTCTCGCTTATAATCTCCACACCCAAGAAATTTTCGATCCTTTAGGGGGATTAAAAGATTTAGGCTGCCAATCTCTGCGGATGATTTCCCGCGAAAATCTCCAAGATGATCCCCTAAGATTATTAAGGGCCTATCGACAAGCGGCTCAATTGGACTTTGAAATCGAACCCCATACCCGTGCAACTATTCGTTCTCTTGCCCCTTTATTGCACCGTGTAGCCGCCGAAAGGGTACAATCCGAGTTGAATTACCTTTTGCTCAATTCCCGTGGCAATAAATGGCTAAAAAGTGCCTGGGAAGATGGCTTATTATCTCTCTGGTTGCGTCGGATTACCCCCGCAAAAATGGAGCGAGTTATGGGGGTGGAAGCGGCAGCGGGATTTTTAGAATCTTTGTTACCAGAAAAATTTATCTTTTCCCCTTCTCAGTTACAGTTGACAAAATTGGCTCTATTGGTATCGGATATTTTGGCAGAAGCGGAAAAAGAGTTAATCGATCTTAAGTATTCCAGGGGGGAAATTCGCACGGTAATCACGGTGATTAAGTGTTTACCTCCTCTCAAGGAGCCAGATAATTTGAGTGTGCGGGAACAGTATTTTATTTATCTAAATACGGGAAAAGTATTTCCTATCTTTGCCCTTTTTGCTTTATCAATGGGGATTAACAAAAATATCGTCGCTTCTCTGTTGACTTCCTATCTCGATCCTGATAATATTATCGCCCATCCCCGACCTTTATTAAGGGGCGATGATTTAATTAACCATTTACACCTGAAACCTAGTCCGATTATTGGTAAGTTATTAACCGAGGTACAAATTGCCCAAATTGAGGGCCAAGTCACAGTTTTTCAAGAAGCGATCGATTTTGCTAAAAAGTTATTATAAGTGGTTGGTTATAATTAAATTAAAAATGGATTTTAGGTTCGATCCCCCCTGCCCCCCTTGATAAGGGGGGTGCCGATAGGCGGGGGGATCTACCCTTGATAAGGGGGGTGCCGATAGGCGGGGGGATCTACCCTTGATAAGGGGGGTGTCTGACAACTTTTAACGCCTACCTACTTAGCAATTGTTCACAGTTTGGAGAGTTTTGTATGTTAATCAGAGTTTTAGATTCGGATTGAGTCTCAGGGTTTTGACTTATCCAAAACTCAGATTATCCAAAACTCAGATTTATTTAGTTTTAAGCTGTGAAGATTGGGGAGCGTTTTCTCCTTAGATTAAAACACGACCATTTTATTGTACTCCCTTCGATTGATTCAAGAGATTTTGGTAACATTCGGTCGGGGTACGGTAAGATAAATATTTAAAGGGAGTCTGATTAATTATTTCTGCAAATCTTTCGTTGTCAACCGCATTGTACTGATCTAATTTAGCGATTAAATTCTTCATATTATTCATGGAGCTTACCAGACTCCTATTCTCGGATTTGAGATAATGAATTTCAGGGGAATCGCCCTCATGCCGATCAATGGTGGTAATTTGAGCGATAATTCCCTTAATTCCCTGCTTGTACGAAGAAATTAAGGTGTATAAACTCTTTTCCTGAGTAATGAGAAAAATACCTCTCTTCCTGAGATCGAGGACATCAATTCGCCAAGCATTATTATCGGCGATAAAATCTTCTCTTGACTGCACTTCTCGTTGAAGTCTTTCGGCCGCTTTGCTTGATAAAATCAGATTCATCTCTAAAAATAAAGTTAATTATTTAATATTATAAACCAACTAGATTTTTGGTTCTTCGTTACTTGGTATGGTTCGATCGGGTGGCATAAATCGACTACATCCTTATCTGGCAAGAGATTTAATTGATTAGTTCGCTCTAGATCGAAAACAATTAACAAAAATCGCCAAATGTCTTTCTCTATAAGAGTTTAATTCCTTATAACCCTGTACATTGCATAAGACAAACCGAAGAACCCTAATTAGGGTTTGGATTCGACCCTTGTTATCAGGGAGCAATGTTACGGGAAAAAACCGAGTTAAATCCCAAAATTAGGCGTTTTTATCGACAAAATTGTCGAATCGAATTTTAAACAAAAACACGATGCTGCAGAGAAGGCATTTGTCGTCGCACCTGTTGCAGACGTTGGGGATTAATTTCGGCAATTGCCACTCCCGCTTCTTCCCCCGCATCGGCTAAAACCACACCCCAAGGATCGATAATCATAGCGTGACCGTGGGTGTAACGGCGTTCGTAATTATTGCCCGTTTGAGCGGGAGCTATTATATAACAAGTATTCTCGATCGCTCGCGCTTGTAACAAAACTTTCCAATGATCTTTGCCGGTAAAAGCCGTAAAGGCCGCGGGTACAAATAAAACATCGGCTCCTTGCTGCGATAAATAGCGATAGAGTTCGGGAAAACGCACATCATAGCAAATCGAGAGGCCGATTTTTCCCAAGCTATCGGAGCCATAAATCGGCGGTAAATCGATTCCTGCCATGACTGTACTCGATTCCTGATAGGTGTTACCATCCGGGACATTGACATCAAAGAGATGGACTTTTTGATAACGGGCTAATTCCGCACCGTTGCCATCGACTAAAATAGCGGTATTATAAGCCTTATCGGGAATACCCGTCACCGGCACGGGAAAACCACCCCCTAAAATGGTCACTTGAAACCGTTGGGCCATGGTGCGGAGGAATTTATCGGCTTTGAGGGCAATAGTCTCGGACTGGGCGATTTTATCGGTTTCTGCCCCCATAAAAGCGAAATTCTCTGGTAAACCGATTAATTCCGCCCCTTTACCCACGGCAAGTTCGATCAATTCTTCAGCGGCAGCGAGATTTTTCTCTAAATCTGGCTGACTGGTCATTTGAATGGCGGCGGCGAGATAGGATTTCATGGGGGTTGAAGCTCTAGAGTCAGATAATCTCTGTAAAATTAATCATAACCTTCGATTATATCCAATTTCAGATATTTTGTCACCCCATGAGTAAAATTGTTTTCTGTGACTTTGATGGCACTATCACCGCCGTGGAAACTTTTGCGGGTATGCTCAAAGAATTCGCCCCCGATTTATCAGCCCAAATTATGCCCCAAATGTACGCCCGCACTCTGACTCTGCGCCGGGGTGTCCGTCAACTGCTAGAGTCGATACCGAGCCAAAAATACGCCGATATTCTCGCCTATGCCGAAAGCAAGCCAATTCGCCCCGGATTAGCCGAATTCCTCGCTTTTTTACAGGAGCAATCCATCCCTTTTATTATTATCTCCGGTGGTATCCAAGGCATGATTGAAACGGTCTTAAAACGGGAGGGACTATTAGATAAGGTAACGGCAATTTATGGGGTAAATCTTCATACTCAGGGGGAATATCTGCAAGTTCATTCCGATTGGGAAAATGAGACAGAATTAGTGGCTAAAGCCTTGATTATGTCCAAATATTCAGGAGTAGAAACTATTGCGATCGGTGATTCCGTTACCGATATTACCATGGCTAGAAGGGCCGATCTAGTTTTTGCTAGGGATCGTTTAATCGATTATCTGCAAGCGGAAAATCAACCCTATATTCCTTGGGATAACTTTTTTGAGATTCGCGAATATCTGTTATTGAGAGATTAGGGATTGGCTGTTAAGTAGCTGGTTGTAATTAAATTAAACATAGATTTTAGGTTCGATCCCCCCTGCCCCCCTTAATAAGCTTCTCTTGGGGGTTTTTTAGGTAGAAAAGGCGACGGTGAACCTAGTGTTAAAACTATTTGGTTAGGACTGGGAAGGTTAGATGATATCAGCCAGACTTGGAAACTATCTGATCAAATTAGTTCCCCCATAGAACCCCCTTGAGCAATCTTGCACACTTTTCTCTTTTTGTCAAATTTTATGTTAAGAAAGATGCGACTAATGGATAG
>NZ_JADBTF010000224.1:0-7656 GCF_020246295.1 Microcystis sp. M090S1
ACTGATAACTGATAACTGGTAACTGATAACTGAATAGAGTTTGTCAGCAAAACGTTTTTTTGTCTTAAAGTCCAGAAAACGGGTTTCTTCAAGAAACTCGTTTTCTAGAAAAACGCTTCAAAATATTCGCTTAATGCTTCTTTCCAGGGTTCATCATAATTGGCGGTTGTTCGGTTCATTTGAGTTGTCCGCTTACTTCTAGGGTATGAAGCACAATAGCGTAACGCACCAATTTAATAATAGAGGTGGTGCGTTACGGCGGATTGTTAATTTTGTTTTTTTGACGGAATTGATAGCCGCAAACACTCAGCCTACACTCTTTTGGCATACTGTTTCTTGAGAACAGGTATAACGCCTAGTAGGATAAATAAACCTATATTTAGACTGGGTTCAGGTATAGTTACAGTGTAATTTGCGGGGACAATAGGAACAATTTGAATGAATTGACTTGGATTAGTTGGATCATTAGCGGCTAAGGTTCCATCAGCAAAAATTGTTTGACTCAAATCTACATTTAGGGTTAAATTAGAGCTACCTTTTCCAATAACTTGAAAGTGCATTAAGCTAAATTGTTCTGGTTGATTCAGTCCCAAGAGTGAACCTAAACCGGCATCAGGAAAAGATGCTCCCCCTAAGTCGGTAATTGTCCCATTAATGTTATTTAAGGTTCCTCCTCGAAAGAGAGGAAATTTAGAAGTAACTAAGGGACTATTATCATCAACTGGATTAAAAGGAATGTCAATATTTTGGATTTTGTTGGCTTCAAAATTGAGATTGATAGCACTACCAGTTAATCCGATAGGATTACTATGAATATCCCTCATTAAGACTTGCACAAAAAAGCGATCGCCTATATTTAAGGGATTATTTTGATTAAGGAATCCACCGGGGGTTCCTGCGATGTCTTCTATCAGATTAAATTCAACGGCTAAATTAGGCATAATTTTCTGTCAATTTGTGAATGGATAAGACGAAATCAGGTTGTAGATCACTCCTAGCACTCGTAGGGTGTGAAGTGCGATAGGGTAATGCCTCAATTTAATGATAGAGGTGGTGCGTTACGGCGGATGGTTAATTTTAGTTTTTTGACCTAACGCACCCTACACTCTATTGTTGCCAGAAATTTAGGTTAGATCAAGCTTAGTCCGTAGTCAGAAGTTAAGACTAAGAAGTCACCTAAATTGATTCCACCGTCTCCATTAATATCAGCAGTGGGATCGTATTTAGAACCACCAATACTACTGTTAAAAGCGGCTTGTAATGGTGCTAAGTCACCCCGATCTACTTTACCATTGTAAGTAATATCGCTGTTAAAGGTTGATTTACCAGTTAAGGCGACATTATAGGCCGTGTTATTGATAGCGTTACTGTGAATAACTAAACCATCATTGAGGTTAAAGCTTTCTCGCGCTGCGGTGGGTGCATAAGTTAATTGAACACGCCAAGTTTGTCCCGGATTGAGTAAGATATCTCCCTGACTGAAATCAGCGTTAGTGGTAACGTTGGAGGCTTTAACTTCTATGTTGGAAATGGCGAGAATATCTTCGTCGTTAACTCCTGTATTGGTGATGTCAATGTATCGGAATGTATCGGCAAATTTGGGACGAACTAGGTTACTGTTACTCCAACCTTGACGATATTGTGAGAGGGGAGTCCCGAAAGTAATCGCGTTTTTATCAATAGATATCCTTTGTTCTGGAATATTGGTAATATTGACGGTGAGTTGTTTCTCATAAGACAAACCGCCTTGGTCTGTGGTTTTAACCCGGATACTGTAATTATTCTTGGTTTCGTAGTTGAGAGGAGTATTAGTTTTGAGTTGGTTTCCGTCGATGGTAAAGAGACTATTATCAGTTGAACCTATACCAGTAACTAAGCTATAGGTGAAGGTATTACCAGTATCAGGGTCAGTAGTGTTGAAGTTACCGATGAGGGTATTTAGGGGTGAGTTTTCCGCGACGGTGTTGTTAGATAGGTTGAGATTTGTTGGGTTTTCGTTGACATCGCTAACACTGACGTTGAGTTGTTTTTCATAAGACAAACCGCCTTGGTCTGTGGTTTTAACCCGGATACTGTAATTATTCTTGGTTTCGTAGTCTAAAAGTCCATTAACTTTGAGTTGATTCCCGTCGATGGTAAAGAGACTATTATCAGTATCTCCTGTCCCAGTAACTAGGCTATAGGTGAAGGTATTACCCGTATCTGGGTCAGTAGTGGTGAAGTTACCGATGAGGGTATTTAGGGGTGAGTTTTCCGCGACAGAATTATTACTAAGGCTTAAATCGGTGGGATTTTCATTTTCGTTAACGTCGTTGACATTAATGGTCAAAGCTTTCTGGAAAACGCCACCGTTACTGTCAGAGGTTTGTACCCGAATACTGTAACTATTCTTGCTTTCGTAGTCGAAGATGGCGTTAGTTAAAAGGCGATTACCGCTAATTTGAAACAGACTATTATCTGTACTACCTGTACCCCCGATTAAACTATAGGTAAAGGGTTCACTACTATCCGGGTCAACTGTTGAGAAAGTACCGACTTCTGTACCTACAGGAAGATTTTCCGCGATAGAAGAAGTGTTTAAGGATACATCAGTGGGGGCTTGACTTAAGACCTGAGCATTGTCAATTTGATCAGTTAAAGCCGTTCCTGTATTCTCTGTAACTACATCCGTAATCGATTTAGTTCCAGCCCCGGCTTGTTGTAAATCGTTAGTAGTTTCACCCAAAGCCACTTTTTGGACTTGAGCAAATTCCTGTTGTAGAGACGCATTTGGCGTACTTGCGGCGATGTCTTCAATCTTTTGGTTGGCTGCTGCGATGACTTGCGCGGCCCCATCGGCGATCGCGCTAACATCTACATTATTGGTCAGTGTCGCCGCTTCTTGAATGACGGTTTGTAATTGGGTAGCATTGGTCAAATCTATGGTTGTTCCGCCTTGAATTTGACTAGCCAAGGCTGAAACGACATTTTTAACAATATCTCCCGTAGAAGCTGAGGAAGCCCCATCTAACAGTCCCGCAATTTGGGTAATGGCGTTTTGTACCTGAACTAAGGCGGCAAAAGTTGCCGCTCCTCCTGGCGTATTATTAGTCGTAGCGACGATGGGATCGATGTTGCTAAGATCAACACCAGCAGGAAGAGACAAAGCGGTGGTTACTGCTGTGTTTGCTTGTTCTACCGTTAACCCTTGAGAGACTAAATTCTCGACTAGGGAGGTTAAAGCGGTGATGGTAGTAGAACCCGCAAGGGCTGTGAGGGGCGTTTGTAAGGGTAAACCAGTTGCTGTATCTACACCGCCAAAGACTACTAGACGACCTTCTTCGGGGTCAAATACACCGTTAGCATTAGTGTCGAAGCTCTGGGGAATATCGAGGAGATAAAAGCCTGTTTGATCGGTAGTAGTAAAGGGTTCATTCGTATCGAGAACACCATCTTTATCCGCATCGAAGAAAACCGTCGCCCCAGCGACATAGTTATCAATAACAAAGCCGCTATAACTGGGATAGATGCGGAAGATATGATCGATACTAGCCTGTCCGTCCGTTACCGCAATTTTGACATCGAAGGGGACAAAGTAACGGGGAGGATTATTAGAATTGAGGTTTAAGTCTCCATTAGATTGAACCGTCAGGGTTAACCAGGGAGGAAGAGAAGTTCCATCCGCTTTTGTCGCTGTACCGGTTAACGCATTACCATCGGGATCGACATATACTCCCGGAATGGTAACGTTATTAACGATGGAACGACCCCAGAGGCGGTTTTGGATTTGGGGAGGGCGATTACCGCTACCTTGGACGTAACCAAAGTTAACTTTACTAAAGATTTCGCTAGTGGTAATAGTCAGGACTTTTTCGGGAGGAGTGGGAAAGGTAAATTGCCAACCCACAGGGGTATCTACTTTCACTCGATAGGTTCCGGCGACTAAATCCTTAAACTCATAGCCGCCTAAGTTATCGGTGACGGTATTGGTTTCTCCTGGATCACGGACATTATTATTATTTTGGTCGAGGTAAACTGTCCAACCGTTTAAAGCTGGTTCAAACTGATAGTTGTTTCCAGTGAAGGCATAGCCCCACTCACCCGATTTATCGATATCATCCCAGAGGAAACCGCTAATTTCTCCCTTAGTCCCTTGAAACCCGAACCGGTTATAGGCAGCATAAGGATTTTGGGCAGATGTAGTAAAAGAAACGGAAGTAGCACCAACAGAATTATTACCCTGAGTTGGCTGCCAATCAGCCGAAGGCAGTTCAACACTAACCGTATAATCGCCAAAGGGACGACTGCCAAAATAGTACCATCCAAAACCAAAATTATCAGTCTCTGTGTAGGTACTATCAATGATTTGCCCGTTTTGGATTAGATTGATTTTCCAATGGGGTAAATAGCCTTCATTGGCTTCGTGTCCCTCATACCACCAGGTACCATTGCCGTTGACATCATTCCAGATAAATCCAGAAATATCGCGATAGGTAGATTGATAACCGAAGTTAATATCAGAGATACTCGATCCTGAATAAACAATGGGTTGAGAGGGGCTATGGGTGGATTGCCAAGTATTTAATCCATCGGGTGATTCAACTGTAACGGTATAGTTACCGTTAGGAAGAGGAAGCGGGTTACTAGGATTAACATTAGCAAAAGCAGTATTAGGGTAATTTAATCCATGCTGGGCATCATAATACAAACCTGTCTGAGCATCGTAAGTCAATACGGAAGGTCGAAATTGATAAGTGTTTCCACTTGGACCTTGATATAAACCACTTGTCTGATCGTAGTACAAATAATAATCGGAAGGTGGGACAGGGGAAACAGAAGAGAAAAAGTTATTAGGAGAATACTCGATAATTTGCCCTGAATTATAGTAGGAATCTTGATCAATATAGGAATTAACTCCTGTTCCTAATAAATCGAGGACTAGGTACTGGGGTAAATTAACGGAAACATTAGGTTTAATCTGATAATCATTACCTGTGCTTGGATCGTCATAGTAACCTGTATTAACATCATAAACTAAAGAAGAAGGAGGGGAAGAAGTAAACGAAGAAACTCCTGTAAACCCGTAATAACCATACTTATCAGTTAGGGTGGTTTGAACAGTTTGTCCGCTTACATCTTCTAAGGTTACTTTCCAACCGGCTAATCCTTTGTCATTAGAGTAGTAGTAGTTATCAAAGACACCATCTCCATAGAAATCATTCCAGACATACCCAGTAATATCCCCGTAATTGAGGCTAACATTTTGTTTGTAGCCAAAGTCAATATTGCTTCGGCTTGCACCCGAAGCAACGGTAACTAAGCGAGAATCAGATGGAAAAGAATTATAATTGCCACTTCCTGTAGATTGCCAGGACTGCACTGTGGGGGGGACAATCACGGTAACGTTGTAATCTCCTGATGCTAACCCAGCAAAATTGTAACGTCCCCAGGGATCAGTTTTGGTTGAGGTTTCCCCTGCATCTAAAGTACCATTGTTGTCACTATCGAGAAAAACTGTCCAACCGGCTAAACCAAAATTAGTATAGTAGTAGTAGTAAGTCGAAGTTGGAGCATATTCATCGAGATAGTTATCGCCATTAGCATCATTCCAAACTGCCCCACTAATTTCCCCATAAGTGCCTGTAATGCCTGTATTATTAGGATTAGATAGGCCAAAGCTTACATTATCAATTAGCTGAGATGCACTAACTGAGACAGGCAATCCTGGAGAATGAGTAAACTGCCAATTGGCATCTAGGGGAATTACCTCAACAGAATAATCTCCTGGAGAAACTCCGACAAAAACATAACGCCCCCCATTATCGGTTACAGTGCTACTAATAAGGGTTCCATTTTGTAAAAGATTGACTGTCCATCCTGCTAAAAGAGACTCGCTTTGATTCTGTATCGCGTCACTATTAGCATCATTCCATAAACTGCCTTGAATTTGACCATCACTTAAACGATAGGCAAAATTAGCTTGACTAATTTCTCCAGTCGTGGTACTAATTATTTGTGTATCGCTGTATCCAGTAGTTGTTTGCCAACTATCAGATTGTTTAACGACACTGACAGTATAATTTGTATTTCCCTCTAATCCAGTAAAGGTGTAATAACCACTACCATCAGTGAAGGTTCTTTTTTCATTAGTGTCTAAAATTCCGTTATTGTTGGCATCAAGATAAACTAACCAGCCTCCTAAACTTTGTTCTGACCTGTTGTTGTAGTAGTCTTGATAGCCGTTGCTATTAGCATCGTTCCAAAGATAACCTGTGATTTGGGTTTCCGGTTTTCGATAGCCAAAGGGAGCATAGGCATAAAATCTGTATGATCCATACCATGGATAAGATTGAGCAGAAAGAGAAACGGGTTGTGAATTATTGGTACTGTAATAATAGTTTGTAGTTCGCACCCAATCTTGAGAGGGTAGGGTAACAGTTATTAAATAGTCTCCCAAGGGTAAAGAACCAAAAGAATAAGAACCAGAACTCTCGGCAGATGTAACTTGGCTAAAACTAGGATCATCAGGTTTAGTTAGGGTAATTGTCCAACCAACAAATCCAGGTTTTTCATAGCCATAATAGCTATAGCCATAGTTTTGAGTTCCATTCCCGTCAAAATCATGCCAAAGATTACCCGTGATATCGCCGTAATACTGAATCATAGTTGACCTCCTAATTTCCTTTTTTGATTTTACCTAATGTCCTAAGGAAAGAGCTTTTGGCTGCTATAGTATTATTTATTCAGCCGAGTCAGCCTGTTTTCCACAAACTCAGCCAGTCTAGGTTAGGCTTAAAAAAAACTATCAAACCATCAATTAATCGTTTCTACCATTTTGAGAGCGTTTTTTTCTACCGTCAATAGGATATAAAATATGCTTATTTTTTTTTTTTTCTCTCATCAGGTTTATTCATGAATCAGAGAAAATCAAATTAGGTAATCTGGGGATTTTGTTGTAAAAAAGCGGTGATTTGCTCGATTCCGTCTTCCTTGGCAGAGAGAATAACGGTGGTGATTCCAGAGATTACCCCAGCTTGTAGGGTTTGATAATCGGTAACATCAGCATCGAGGAAAACTACAGTATTTAACTCCGGTGCGGTTAAACCTTGATTTCTCGCACTATTCACCTGATTAACTTGACTCAAGCCATCAGATTCAGCAAAATTGAATAAAATATGGTCAACAGCAGGAAGAATCGGCAAAAAGGGAAAAGTCATGACATTAACTGCAACAGAAAGAAAACGGGTTTCTCAAAGAAAACGGGTTTCTAAATAGTTTCTTGAAGAAACCCGTTTTCTAAAGAAGTTCTAGGATTGGATTTTTGCCAAAGACTGCTTAAATTCTGCGAGAGAATTAGCGGTAGCTGCTAATTTTAGTAGCTCTTCTAAGATAGTAGGGTTAGTCATTTTGCCGATTATCTCTTCAATTTCTGAAGAAATCTGTCCAAACCGCACAGTTAAAACTGTTTTTATGTCATCACGGCTTTTTTCTAACGCGCCAATTTCTTTACCAATTTCCTTACCAATTTCCTTACCGATTTCCTTACCGATTTCCTTACCGATTTCCTTACCGCGTTCTATTCCTCGTAACTCCATATTACTCATTAAAGGCATGGTTCTTTCCTCCTCAAATTGTTTGATTTTACTCTCTAAGCTTGACTGTAATTCAGGGGATAAA
>NZ_JADBTF010000225.1:0-3708 GCF_020246295.1 Microcystis sp. M090S1
AACTTTTCTGACTTTTCTTCAGCTATTTATGAATGTCTGAATGATGCCCATCTGAAACATAAAAAAGAACTGGATTCCTTGCTGACTCTACGATTTCAGAAGTTTAATAAATCTCAGATTATGAACGTCTAAAGTATAGTATCGGCGGCCAAATTTTCGATTTCAAAGTCTGGCAAAGTTCTAAATTCTTGTTTTTCCTCCGCTTCTGGGGGAGGTTCTGGGAAAAAGAATAAAGCGAGAGGACGTTTATATATTTCTGCTAACTTTTCCAATTGACTATAGGTAGGAAAGTCCTCTCCTGACTCCCATTTCTCGATAACAGAAACCTCTTTTTTAAACTTGACCGCCACAGACTCAAGAGAATATCTCGCCCTTTCTCTTGCCCATTGGATTATCTTGGGATTAACGCCTGTCAGTTTCTCGCCCATCACTTTATCTTATCATCACCAGATAGAGATTTCTAGCTTGATTTAGATCATACAGTAGTTTTATTGTACTATATAATTACCTAAAATAGAGAAAATGTACCGATTTCTGGATAGGTCAGCGAGGGATTGATAACTTTTTACTATATAAAAAACCAGCCGAAAGCTTGACATTAGCCAAAATACCCAGACAATGTTAAGTTAAATTAACCAATAGCCTAGGCTTGTATTTAAGGAAAACCCCTTATGGTAGCAACACCAGTTCAACAGAAATACGACATCAAAGATATTAGTTTAGCCCCCATCGGCAAACAGCGCATCGAATGGGCCGGACGGGAAATGCCCGTTTTGCGTCAATTAGCCGAACGTTACGCCATCGAAAAACCCTTTGCTGGACTGCGTTTAGTCGCTTGCTGTCACGTTACCACCGAAACCGCTAATTTGGCGATCGCACTAAAAGCCGGTGGCGCTGATGCGTTATTAATTGCCAGTAATCCCCTTTCCACCCAGGATGATGTGGCCGCTTGTTTAGTCGCTGATTACGGCATCCCCGTTTATGCAATCAAAGGGGAAGATAACGACACCTATCACCGTCACGTTCAAATCGCCCTCGATCACAAACCCCAGATTATCATCGATGATGGTTGTGATGTAGTGGCCACCCTAGTTAAAGAAAGAAGTCACCAATTACCCGACATTATCGGTACTACCGAAGAAACTACCACCGGCATCGTCCGTTTGCAAGCCATGCTCAAAGCTGGGGTGTTATCCTTCCCCGCAATGAACGTTAACGACGCAGAAACCAAGCATTTCTTTGATAATCGCTACGGTACAGGTCAATCTACCCTTGATGGTATCATTCGCGCCACCAATATCCTCCTTGCCGGTAAAACCGTGGTTGTGGCTGGTTATGGTTGGTGTGGTAAAGGTGTCGCTATGCGGGCCAAAGGTTTAGGCGCTAATCTAATTGTCACCGAAATTAACGCCGTGCGCGCCATTGAAGCAGCGATGGACGGTTTCCGTGTTATGCCCATGGATGAAGCCGCTAAAGAAGGCGATATCTTTATCACTGTCACTGGTAACAAGCACGTTATCCGGGCTGAACATTTTGACCTGATGAAAGATGGGGCGATTGTTTCCAACTCCGGTCACTTTGATATTGAAATCGACCTGCAAGCTTTAGGCGCAAAAGCCGATAATGTTAAGGACGTTCGCAACTTTACCCAACAATATAGCCTAAAAAGCGGTAAATCCGTCGTTGTTATCGGTGAAGGTCGCCTAGTTAACCTCGCGGCCGCCGAAGGTCATCCTAGTGCCGTTATGGATATGAGTTTCGCTAACCAGGCGATCGGTGTAGAATACTTGGTTAAAAATAAAGGTAAATTAGCCCCCGGCATCTACTCGATTCCCTACGAATTAGACCAAGAAATCGCCCGTTTGAAACTGCAAGCCATGGGGATTGAAATCGATACTCTCACCGAAGCCCAATTAGAATATATCAACTCCTGGACTTCCGGAACCTAATATCGGTTATCGGTTATCAGTTATCAGTTATCAGTTATCAGTTATCAGTTCACTGAAAATACTTTACTTTAAAACTGTTTTCTAAATCCTAAAAAATTATGACTGAATGGATTACAAATACAATGACTTCTATGGGCTATTTAGGCATAGCCCTATTAATGTTTTTAGAGAATCTTTTTCCTCCCATTCCCTCGGAATTAATTATGCCCCTAGCGGGTTTTACCGTCCATGAGGGACAAATGCAATTTATTCCGGCAGTGGTAGCGGGGATTGTCGGAACCGTAGTCGGAGCGCTACCTTGGTATTATCTCGGTCGGGTTGTGGATGAGGAAAAAATCGAAAAACTAGCCGATAAATACGGCAAATGGATTACCGTTTCCGCTAAAGATATTCAAAAAGCTAATCAATGGTTTAACCGTCACGGTAGTAAAGCGGTTTTACTCTGTCGTTTAGTCCCCGGAGTACGAACTTTGATTTCCCTACCCGCCGGGATGAATCACATGGCGATGATTCCTTTTTTAGTTTACTCCACCATCGGCACGACTCTCTGGGTCGTTTTTTTAACGGCAGCAGGTTACTTTTTAGGGAAGAATTACCCCCTTGTGGAAGAATATCTGGCTCCCGTGTCGAAAATAGCCCTACTTGTCCTGGTTATCTGGTTTATCCTCTGGATTGTCCGCAAACGTAACCGCCGGTATGAGTAAATGTTGATCATAGGTGGTGTGTTACGACGGATTGTCACCTTCGAGTCACAGCAGCAATTTTTGCCGTCTAACGCACCCTACGTTTTACTACGTTTTACTGCTTATAAAGGGGCAAAAGGATAAGAATATACGAGGTTTTAATATGCCAACAATTAAACTACGTTCTCAGATTGGTAGAGATGGAATCTTACATTTAGATATACCGTCCGATTTTAAAGACACTGAAGTAAATGTTACAGTAACCGTTGAAGCGGTTCAAGAAGTCAGTGAAGATTTAGCAAGTAGAAAAGAGGAAAGAAAACCTCGCTATAATGCCTGGGGCAACCCAGTAGTAGAGCAATCTATTACCCAAGCTATTTCAGGAATGCGCCGCCTTCAAAAAACTGTAGCTTTACCTAAAAGTGAAATTCGTGCCATGCGAGAAGAAGGGAGACGGTTTTGATTGAGTTTGTTTTAGATTGTTCGGTAGCAATTAGCTGGTGTTTGGTCGATGAAGATAACGATTATGCTAACGCAGTATTAGACATAATGCCAAACGCCGAAGCATTTGTTCCCGAAATTTGGTCTTTAGAGATTGTCAATAATCTCCTAGTCGCAGAAAGAAGAAATCGGATGACGGTCGAGCAAACTCAAGCATCGATTAATTGGTTACAGTCTTTACTTATTACTATTTTTGGATTACCGCCGCGATGATTGGATTTTTCTGGGAGGTCAGGGATTCATGAGGAAAGGATGATATATAATGATAGTCTATGACAGAGAGAGACATTAAATACTGTTTGGTATTAGGAGAAAAGCTTTGCCACTGATTAAAATACCAAGGAATTATCTGATTGCTGAAGATGAAAATTTCATTACAGCAGACGTGCCAGATTCACTGCTTCAGCTTTGGCAAAAAGATTATCAAAAGGTGATTAAAGCCAAAGGTATTCTTAAGGATAAAAAAGCGGCAATGCTATCTCATGTAGAGTCTCTTCGTCGGGAGTGGGATGGATGAAATACGTCTATGATACCAATATTTTTATTTATTATTTAGCCGATGACGATATAGTTAC
>NZ_JADBTF010000226.1:0-7146 GCF_020246295.1 Microcystis sp. M090S1
AAAAATTATGTTAAAAGTGATTTTACTCAAGTAAAACTTATCATTTGAACGACAAATTATTGGCACTTAATAGCATAATTCTTTGAGCGACTTTTTCAGCAAGCCCTACTTAATTTAAATGAAACAGCCCTACCCGTTGGGGGCGTGGCGCCGCCCCCAAACCCCCCGCGCATTAGCTTTTCGGTGGGATGCTTACACGCGATTGTTCATATTTTTGTACTAATTTAAGAGTCACTGATAATTGCTGATTGTCGGTATTTCTGCAAATGTGGGATGCACCCCGCTACCAGAGAATTAAGCTTAAGGACGACTATTGATGTTAAGTTCTTGCACTAATTCCTGTACTGTGGTTGAGGGATTGGCATCAAAAGGATGTTTTTTTGCTTCATCTCTATCTTGAATAATTTTTGCTGCATTGGTGATTGCTGTTTTCTGGTATGGCTTTAATTTTTCGTACATATCCTCCCGATTTTTTTCATATTTTTCTTGCTCGTTTAATAATCCATGCTTTTTCATCTGGTTAGTTAAAATTTTTAGGTATTCACTTCGGGATGTGGCAATATCCAGATATTGAAAGTGTAAAATAAACCAAATTTCAAAAGCTTCATTAGAATAGGCAATCTTGATATTGTTTTCTTTAGCCAGTCTTTCTGCTTGATTAAATTGCTCTTTAGAACAGTTATCTTTATCAAAAACACACCAGATTTGATCAAATGAGTCATCTTGTTTTAGATTATCTATAATCTGAATAGCTTTTTTGACTAAACTCCAGCTATTTTTACCTTCACCTTTCACCCTAACTTCAATTTGCTTAGGAACAGTAAAAGCCTTAAAATAGTTAACTTCAGTTTTTTCTCCCTCGCAAACAATTAAAAATTTTTTTCTTGTTTCTCTAGTCTTAATTTGGCGACGCAAATAATCAGAAGTATTCCTGTTGTTACTCATACTAATTACCAATAATTGTACTTAAATCACCAATAAAAGGTATTGCTCCATAACGACCTTGAATATAATCTTTTTCAAAGGTATCATTATTCTTAATATCAGCAAATTCCACCAAAGAATATAAATCTGTTGCTCCTTGATGATTTTTTTCGGTAAACCAAATTTGATCCCTCCTCAAAAATTTATGACTAAGTAAATTAATATCGTGAGTAGTAAAAATAAGTTGAGCATTTTTGGGATTGGTTTTCTGAGAATTAAATAATTCGATTATGTTTCTAGTCATTAAAGGATGAAGTCTGGCATCCAATTCATCAATTACTAAAACTTCCCCTTTTTGCAAAGTGTCTAAAATCGGTGCTGACAGAGCAAAAATCTTTTTAGTTCCATCAGATTCATGTTTGTCCATATCAAAAATTTCTAACTCAATTATTTTACCTGTTGAGTCATACTTTGGATGATAGGTTTTTATGGTAGCGGACTTTATTTCACCGCTAGAGTGACTGATGATATTTCTGACAACATCCGGTAAATCTTGCGGGAAACTATCTAAGGAAATTTTTCTGGTTTCTGTTTCTAGGTTGAGATTGTCAATACTTAAATCTAATTTTTTAATTAACTTAGTTACACCATCAATCAAATTTTGTCTATCAGAATCTTGTCTATCAGAAAGATAATCAAGCGTAATCGCTTTTAATAATTCCACATTTAACCCAGACACAACACCTAAGCGACCAAACCAAGAGACAATTTCCACCGCTAGAGAATCATTAAATTGAGCCGCTACTGATAAAAACAAAGTATTTTTTTTTGTCAATCCTTTTAGCATATTACCTTGTTCAATATTTTTGCTATATTCTATTTTATCGCCTTGCCGATTAAAAATTTTAGTTTCACGACTTCTGGGCGTACAAAATAACCATTCGGAAACTACTCGCTTTTGAGTTACTTCAAATCCATATCTATAAGTTTTATTTTTTAGCTGAAAAACTATTTCAAAAAAGGATGGTTTATCAACAGTTTCGGTACTTAATCTAAAGTCTTCCACATCTATTTTGTCAGTGATTTGTAATTTAGCAGAATTCATGACAAACCGTCGCATAAAATCGAATGCCAGAATTAAATTACTCTTACCACTGGCATTTGCTCCATAAATAGCGGCACTTTTCAGTAAACTAAATTGTTGATTAACCTTAAAAACATTATTTTTATCAAGCTCATCATTACCATTGGCCTCCTCTGCAGCTACCATACTGAGAGTTACTACATCTTTAAAAGAGCGATAATTGCCGACACTAAATCCGATGAGCATTGCATATTAACCCTAACAGTCTCTAAGGAATAAAGGAGACTATACTTTTATTTTATGCACTTGTTGAGCATTTGAACAAGAATTGTCCTCAGAATCGGCAAACAATCACAGGAAAAAAGGTAAGGAATTGATTTTCCTTACCTGATGACTGTACACTTTTGACAACAAATTTACACTTTTGCCGACTCTTTAACTAACTTGTCCCAACCCAATTCCTTGAGGTTATTGTTGCGACGCAGGGGACGAGTAGCTAATTCTAAAATATCTCGCGCATTGGTAAAACCATGAATTTGAGCAAAAGTAAATTCTACCGACCATTTAGTGTTAATTCCCCGCGCTTCTAAGGGATTTGCATGGGCCATTCCTGTAATCACTAAATCGGGTTTTAACTCGTAAATGCGCTGAATCTGATTGTAGTTATCAGGTTTTTCGATAATTTTCGGGATGGGAACACCCATATCATTACAGGTTTTTTCTAGTAATGCTAATTCGGCCGCTTGGTAGCGTTTATCCATGTAAGGAATACCGATTTCATCACAAGTCATCCCGCAACGAATTAGGAAACGTGCCAGAGAAATTTCTAGTAAATTATCCCCCATAAAGAAGACCGATTTACCGCGCACAAGTTGCAGATAATCCTCTAAACTTTCCCAAATTTTTGCCTCTCTTTCTTCTAATCCCTGCGGTTGTACTCCCAAAACCGAACAGATTTTTTCTATCCAAGCGCGGGTTCCATCCGGACCGATGGGAAAGGGTGCACCAATTAATTTACACTTACGACGACGCATTAAAGTGGTGGCAGTTCGTGATAGAAAAGGATTGACACCAGCGACATAATAACCTTCTTCAATTACCGGTAATTCAGTAAAGCGTTTGGCCGGCAACCAACCATCAATTTTAACTCCTTGTTTTTTCAATTCTAGGGTTAAATTAGTCACAATCGGGTCGGGAACAGAACCAAATAAAACTAAAGGAGGATGGTCTTTATATTCCGATTCTTCCTGTTTAATTTCTTCTTTTTTCCGTCCAAAAGTTAAGAGTTTCTGGATGGCATTCCGTTCTTCTTTTTCATCTTCGTGCTTAACTTTTTCGGGACATTTATGCACCATAGAAGCGAGGACGGTATCTTCCCCTTGGGTAAAAGCATAATCTAAACCATTAGCGCGCGCTGTCACGATAGGAATACCGATTTCTGACTCTAGTTTCGGTGCTAATCCTTCTAAGTCCATTTTGATAATTTCGGTGGTACAAGTACCGATAAAAACGATAACGCTAGGGTTTCTATCTCGTTTAATTTGTAAGCAGAGGCGTTTTAGTTCTTCGTAGTCTTTTAGTTGAGCGGAAATATCCCCTTCTTCTAATTCAGCCATAGCATAACGCGGTTCAGCAAAAATCATCACCCCCATAGCATTTTGCAGGAAGTAACCACAGGTTTTTGTGCCGATAACAAGGAAGAAACTATCTTCGATTTTTTGGTATAACCAAGCAACACAGCTAATCGGACAAAAGGTGTGATAGTTGCCAGTTTCACAATCAAATTGTAAAGCGCTCGGTTCTTGAGTGGCGGTCATGTTGTTTGGTTCTCCTTTAACTTGGTTTATTTAGGTTTTCTCGTTGTAACTCTTGGCGGATTTTTTGCAGTACAGGATCCTCATTAGGATATAAAGAATTACTTAATTCTCTTTCTTTCTTTTCTAGTTGTTTTTTCTCAGGATCAAAATTTAATCCTAAAACTTCTAGCAGTTTGTCTCCATCGGAATTAAGCTGACAAAAGTGATACATCCACACTGATAATTGAGATTCTAAAACGGTCATTGCCGCTATAATGATGTCAGAACTAGGACGTTTACCACCGTCGGGAGTTTTTCGCCACGAACCTCTAGAATCCATTAAAGACTTAATCCAAGCTTGATTATTTTGGTAGTAATCTAACCATTGCCTCGCTAAGGTGGCTTTTAATTCCTCAAAGTTGCTCATTTTGTCCCCTTGGCTAAATAATGATGTTTTCCCTATTAGAATTCCCAATGAGAGGAAAAAATGATCATTATCAAGTCCTCGATAAAATTCGTGGGTAGGGTGGGTTAGGTGACGATAAGTTAGGCTATTAACTAATAAGTTAATTATTCGCCGTAACCCACCCAGAAAAAGAGTTTATTGGTGATTATTGGTGGTTATTGGTGGGTTACGCTGTCTCTAACCCACCCTACAAAATAATCTAAACCATCATCAGGTCTAATTCTTCCTCGGCGTTAACTTTCGGTTTATCGGCATTAAGATAGAAATCCGATAATAAAGTGAATAATTCCCGGTCGGCAGATTCTTTGGGAATAACTCCTTCTGGTTTGGCTAAAATCTGATCGGCAATGTTGAGATAATAGTCACAAACATAACTTAACATCGGATCCTTGTCGGCCATTTCAAAGAGAGTTTGACCTTTAACTCTGGAGACGCGAATATCTTCAATTAAGGGTAAAACTTCTAACACTGGCATGGGAACATGATCTACATATTTATTAATTAAATCGCGTTTTGAGGTGCGATTACCAATTAATCCGGCTAGTCGCAGGGGATGGGTGCGCGCTTTTTCTCGGACGGAAGCGGCGATGCGATTGGCGGCAAAAAGAGCGTCAAAGCCGTTATCTGTGACAATTATGCAGTAATCGGCGTAATTTAAGGGTGCGGCAAATCCTCCACAGACCACATCCCCCAAAACATCGAACAAAATCACGTCAAATTCATCAAAAGCGTTCAATTCTTTTAATAATTTCACCGTTTCCCCGACGACGTAACCGCCACAACCGGCACCGGCCGGAGGCCCCCCCGCTTCCACGCATTTGACACCACCGTAACCGTCATAGATAACGTCTTCGGGCCAGATGTCTTCGTAGTGAAAATCTTTTTCTTGCAGGGTATCGATGATTGTGGGAATCAGAAAGCCTGTCAGGGTGAAGGTGCTATCATGCTTGGGGTCACAGCCTATTTGTAGGACTTTTTTGCCTCTTTTGGCTAAAGCAGCCGAAATATTACAGCTTGTTGTCGATTTACCGATGCCACCTTTTCCGTAGACTGCGAGTGTTAAAGGCATGGAAGTTCTCCTAAATGTGCGCTTGAATGGTGAGTTTGTTTATCAGTGCTTTGATCCCAATTATTGACCATCTCCCCACCCCTTGGAAAGAGGCTCAATTTTTATCTGCTATAGCTAGAGTGAGATTGAACGCTTAAAAATTAGATAAATAATCTTTTAGAGCTTATAAAGTTTTTTAAAGTCATAAAAACTTATAAAAACAGCTTTGTTTATATATTTACTTTAAATACAAACAATAAACAAAAAATCGCCAAAGCTTTACAAAAACTCGATAAACAGGGTTTTACCGTGCCAAACCCAGACAAAAAAGGTCAAGATAGAGGCAGTCTAGAGACTGATGTCAGATTTTCGTGAATAATCATTACAATTTTCCCCGTCAGCAGATTAAATAAATCGATCCTGAGAAGGATGCTGAAAAAAGCTGTAGTACAATTAGAACAAAGTACCTGTAGGGTTTCCTATGCGAGTTAAGCAAAAAACGCTGACTACACTCTTATTAGAAAATAAGGCTCCTAAATATCGTCCTTTTCTGGGTTTTTTTCTGGCTGGGGTTCCCTTGCTCTTTTTAGCCTATGTGGTTTCTTTCCAGCGCGCTTATCTCGACTGCATGAGGTTAGGCACAAAAAGAATAGATTGTCAATATGTCCAAGAGTATAATTTTCCTGTTTCTAGTCGGGAAAATTTTTCTTTAACTCACATTAAAGCTACGGCTGTCTATCAAGAAGTTTTTATCAGTGTTGAGCAGAAAAAAACTGTTAATAACACGGTTTTATTGGTCGGGAGAAATAACTATCTCTACATCGAGAATTTTCGGGATGTGCAGTCAGCTAGTGATTTTAAAACTCGATTTGAGAGTTTTGTGAATAGATATCAAGCTCAGGAAATTATTGCCAAAAGTCCCCTAGATACCTTGTCAGCACTGCTAGAACACCACCATAATTATCCCTATTATCTCTGGGGTATGTTATGCTTATTGTCAGGTCTATTGTTACTTTATGATGTCAGCTATTGGGAGAGTTATGTCTTTAATCAGGGTACCGCTACCCTAACCCGTAGGCGACAACATTTAACTTTTAGAAGTGAAAGTGATTATCTTCTAGAGAGAATTGTTGAGGCAAAAGTAGAAGAGTACAAAGGCTTTTTGGGGTCTAATTACCGACGGATTATTTTAACCTTATCCAACGGAGAAAAAATTATTCTCAATTGCTGGTTACTGGAATCTATCAGTAACGGAAAAAGGGAAGAAAAAATTCTGGCAATGATTGCCGAAAAGTTAAACTTAACTCAAGAGTAAGTGTTAATCTAAGTAAATGCGCTCAAATTCTAGTTATTTAAAGTCTCTTTTTTTCGGTTTCCTATTAGTGACCGTGTTAGTTTATATATTGCGCGGCATGGGGATATTATCTTTTTTACCCGGAGGATTAATTTTGTTATTAATTCTCTCTTCCGTGGTGACGGGAATTATCTACGGAATCGATAAAACCCGCCGTTTTTAGGAAAATATTGGCTCTTCCTTCCAGACAGAAACGAGAAGGCTGCATCTCATTTTTGTAAATCTACTAAGTTGGGATTTTTAAGGGGAAACTCTCGGCTAAAGTCGGGCGTTACTTTCGATTTTATCACTCAATCCAAGCTTTTGGGGGGTTCTACCCCCCAAACCCCCCGTTGGGGACGCAAGCGCCGTCCCCAAACCCCTCGCGCATTAGTTTTTCGGTGGGATGCTTACACGCAGCTGCTGATATATCTGGACTTCCCCGTTGACAAAAGGCCATAACCTGTGCTGTAGAAGGGATTAAGAGAATTTACA
>NZ_JADBTF010000227.1:0-23431 GCF_020246295.1 Microcystis sp. M090S1
AATAGCGACTCTTGTTCGGGTGTGGGGTAAAATCGAAACGAATAGGCTTTTTCCATACCTCACATTTTAGCATATATTTCGTAAACGATGCTCATATTTAACAGTAAAGCCGTCGTAGAACGACGGGGTTTCAGACCCAAAATTTTCGATGACCGTGCAACATCGGTGGTTCTGGCGTTAATTCTAGCGTCGGACTCCAGGTATGACCGTAAGCAATCACTCGATCTAAATCTAGCTCATGCAGGTTGGGCACCTCTAGCTCTAACATGACTTGAATTGCCTTGTAAGTCAGACGGTGCCCCACAGCTTGCAACTCAGGGGTGCCATTCAGATAGCCAAAACGGCTGTGCAGCAATGCCGCACCATGTTCTTCTAGCAGCTCAAAGATTTCTTGATTGCCCACAACTGCAATCTTAATTAACTCTGCCATTCCATTGCGAATTTGATCGATCGGCAAAGTTCCCAAAAATGAGAAATCAAGAATCACCTTTTGAGAGGCATGATACGCACCAAGACGATTCTTTAGTTTGCCGTGATTGACAGCAACCTTAATCGCCACGCTAGCATCAATCAAGCCAATCAAGCTTGTGGGCACGCGAATGTAGTTGGTTTTGCGACGATAGGCAGAACAAGCGAACCCAGCAACATCGGTCGTGAGTCCGCCACCCACAACCAAAACAGGCTCCTTACGCACCAGTCCAAAGTCGGCAAACGCATCGACAATCTTCTCGAAAGTTCTCAGAGTCTTTTCAGGCTCTTTGATACTGACTTGAAAAACAGTCAAATCGATTTGATAGTGAGCGAAGTACCGAACGATCTGCTGGCGATACAAACCGTAAACAGTTTGATCAATCACCATCAAGCAGCGTCTGAATGGTGCATAACTTTCGGCAATTTCGGGATTCCCAATTTTGAAAGCACCGTTTACATAGAGCAAACTGAAATCAATCTTTTCGTAGCCTTCAATATGAAAGGCACAATCTGTGGACGTAAAAGTAGCCTTGATGCCTGCCATAAGGTTTCATTCTGAGATTCTGTTACCTTTGTAACAGAATCTCAGAATTTATTCAACATCTCCTGCCAACAACCAGCAATTCCAAAGGCAAACGGTAGCACAGAATACAGAACCCGTCTTACTCTTGCCTTTCAAAATGGAGTGAAGGGTTTGAACAGTGGGTTTCGGGGGAATGGAAGTCAAACAACTGGGTTTTCTGGGGATGCTGAGCTATTTCCAGGTAGTCATCCCTGGGATAACTGACCCTCGAAGTGCCAGCAATGCTACCCGCTACAGTCTGAAAGACGCAATATTAGGGGCATTCGCCGCCTTTTTTCGCCAGAATGAATCATTTCTAGAATATCAGCGTCAACTTAATAGTCGTTGTGGACGAGATAATGCTCAAAGTCTGTTTGGTTTGGTCAATATCCCGACAGTAGAGCAGATGCGGAACATCCTCGATGGAATAGCCGCAAAGCATCTTTTTCCCCTGTTCAAATGGATTGATCAAGGTCTGGGAGACCAAGGCTATTTAAGGCTGTTTGCAGCCTTGGATGGCAACTTACTCGTCGCCCTAGATGCTACTCAGTACTATAGTTCAGAGAAAATTAGTTGTCCTTGTTGCTCAAGCCGCACCTCAAAACAGGGAAAGATAACCTATCAAATCAGGAGAAAGGTAAAATTGGCTAAAGATTTAGTTTATCAAGCAGCCAAAAACGCTTTGATCAAAGATAATTGGTTAATTACTCATGACCTTTATACGATAAGTTTTGGAGGGGTGAATATGGCTGTCGATTTAGGCGCAGAAAAGCTGATTGCTGCGACTAAAGATCATCAAAAGATTGCCGTAGAAATTAAAAGTTTTTTAGAGGGGTCTTCAGCGATCTCAGAATTTCATACTGCTCTAGGACAATTTATTAATTATCGGGCGGTTTTAAAGAGAAAAGACCCAGATAGAGTCTTATTTTTAGCTATTCCTAGTTTTACTTACGACACTTTTTTCTCTTTAGATTTTACCCAATTGATGATTAGAGAAAACCATTTAAAATTAATCATTTTTTCGCCAAATCAGGAGGTAATTTTAACATGGATAAATTAGCAAAATATCGTCAATTAGTCAAAAATATTCTCTCAGAATATACTCAATATAAACCCACTTGTAATGATTTAGAAATTCAAGCTATTTTTGATGAACAAAAAGAACATTATCAGGTCGTTACTTTTGGGTGGGAAGGCGAAAAATATGTACATTATTGTCTCATTCATATTGACCTCAAGTCTGATAAAATTTGGATTCAATGGAATATGACAGAACAAGATATTGCTGAAGACTTAGTTAAACTAGGTGTTCCTAAAAAAGATATTGTCATTGGCTTTCATCCTCCTGTACTTCGTCAATTGACCGATTATGCAGTAGGATAGATTAATTTATCCTACTGCAATTGATCCCAGTTAGCTGTCTGGTTCTTGGGGGTTATCTGTGGGTGACTTTGTTTTTTTTGATAGGACACTTTTCACCTTTGTTGCGGTTAAACCCAGTCCGAGTAAACCTAAACCCAAGATATTAGATGGTTCAGGGACACTTTTGGGGGGCTGCGCGGCAGATTTTATCGCAAGATGATCAAATTCAAGTACATCTTCTGTAGATGGAGTTGCCGTTATATTTTCAAATCCTATCGAGGAAATCGATTCTCCTTGTAGTGCATCAATACGCAAGTAAGCATTACGTTGGAAGTTAGCTGACTTCCAATTTACTCCCGCAAGCTGTTCGATTGTTTGTGAAAAAGGTATGCCATTGATGAAGAGGCGATGATCTGTTATTGGATTATCTGGTGCAGATGGTGGGGGATTTAAAGACTGGAAACCTGACAGCCCAATTCCCACTGATATAATGCTACTGCTAAAATTAAGTGTAGTAAGTTTTGCACATTCTGTACTCGGACAAAACACACTATTACTCAATTGATTACTAGGAATATTAAATAATGTGTGTTGACCATCCCAGCTTTGAGAAACTTTATTTGAAAGATTAGGAAGACTTGTAATCGTTGATGTAGAAACTCCTCCAGAATAAGTAATACTTAAACCAGGAATTAGAGTTTTGTCTTCAAAGTCCTCAATTGTATATCCTGTGATGCCTACATTTTGATTGAGGATTGTAGGGTTAGATGAGAATACAGTAGATGGAAAAAATGTAATGCTTACTGCTTGAGCAGAATTTATTCCGATGAAAGATAATAGCGCAGCACCCGTAATCGTTGTAATTGATGCGTGAAAAATTAGACGATTCATGATAAATTTTCTCCTTAATTTGATTACTTCAAAACTTTAACAATCGAACTGAAACAGATTACTCTTCAAAAAACTCAGCCCTAATTAAATTTGAGACCTTAATTGTAGAGGACTAATTTTCTCCAGATATGCTGGCAAATCATCCAGAGAAAGCAATGCCAAAAGACTTAACTTTGTTTCATTGACTTTCTCCAAAAATCCCAACACCTTTGCCTCAAACATCTCAGCATTAATCTCAACAAAAACATAACCAACTCTGTCTGATAAAACCTCCTCAGAAATCTCGACAAAATCCTCACCCGGCATCACAGAACAACACTCTACTTTTCCCTTACCTTTCACCACCAAATCCGCTACCATTAAACGCGATCGCATGATGGGATTCCAGCTATCACTCGCTTCCAAATCTGTGGCAATACCCAGAGACCGTAAGCAACAGTTGACCGCATACACAGCCAAAGTATTGAGATAGACTTGTTCAGCTAGAGCAAAATCAGAATGTTGTTGACAAAAATAATCCGCGATTTCATGGGCTTCCCTTCCTAGAGCAATCAAAAATACAGAACTATGATTAATTCGTGTCGGCATTATCTTGATTTCCCCCCATTGGAAGCTTGAATTTTCCACAAGAATCCCTGCAAACTCAGCCAGTGAGTTTTTCAAAAGCTATTCACCTCCTTAAAAAACTACAAATAAGACAGAATTTCCTGTCCAATTAAAGGCGCAACCGTCTTCATCTGGCGCGAGAAAAAATTCTTCACCACTGCCACAGTCAAACTAAAAGAATCCGCGATCTCCTGCCAAGATCGCGCCTCCAATCGCGCCCTCAAAATTGCCTTCAAAGTCGCCTTCGGGCAATTATGGACATGATGGCGAGACAACAACTCCGGATCAGACTCAATATACTCAGCGATCAACTCCGACAAACAAAGCTGCTCCACTGGTTGAGCCAAATTCTCAAAGACAACAGACTCACCGCTCACCTGCTGTAAAGGCGATACCGATAACGTTGCCCTTGCCAGATCCAGAAAAACGCGATCGCCCAAAGCCCGATTAGCCTTTCTTAGCCCAGATAACCGACAGAGAACCGCCAACCAGACAAAACTTTGTTCATCAATCGCGATCCCTTTAACCTGTAACCTTAACCAGAAACCCAGCCCAACCTTAGCGACTAGACTAACCATTGCCGTCAGTTGGTACTTGCGACGAATCAATTGCTGCTTCTGCGCCCTGACCAGCGGGTCAAGCGTTTCCGCATACGCCTCTCGCAACAGAATATCCAGCCGATAGTTGACCCAAGCCAGAAAACTGCCCCGGTCAGGATCGAACTGGTCGAGGTGGAAAGCAACCCAACATAACGTTCGATTAACCGCATCCTCATAGACCTCTACCGAATAATGACCTCGACCCCGTAGCCGACCCGAAAATCGCAGAGCATCAAGTAACCGAGCGATCGCGGCTTGCTGCTGCAAACCCACTGTCCCAGTATAGGAACGCGCTTGCAGGGCGAGGTATTGCAGGTCATCATCATCGGTTTGCTTCAGGGAAGTTCCGCGATCGCGATGGGAGGCCATGGAATTCAAACGAACTTCAGAAGAGGCAGAACGGAGTTGGGTTAACGGCATAGATGATGTTCTCAACTGCTTTCATAAAAGAAATCACAACCAACTCCTGCGAACGTCTCAAGTTGTCACAAAACTTTATATTTTAGAAATTTAAATGACGGTCAACCCCCTGATTGACTAAAGCGATTTCTTGGAATGAATATCCCGGCAGCCTCCATTAACGGTGCGTTCACTGGCGCTAGCGACACCCTACCTCGATCAATTTTGCTACATTCTGAATTTGTAATTGCTGGCCAACACCTGATCTTGTTGGCTCTGTGAAAGTCTGGGACTACAATAGGGAAAAGTGACAATTTTTGCCAGAGTGATCACCGAGGACTAATAAAGAATGACGGCTATCCTAGGGAAACCTGCCACGCTTAACACTCCGATTCTGCACCGTCTTGCCAATGGTTTAACGATTATTGCCGAAAGTCAACCGGTAGAAGCGGTTAATCTCAATGTCTGGCTGCAGGTCGGCTCGGCCTTAGAATCGGATCAGATCAATGGGATGGCTCATTTTCTCGAACACATGGTTTTTAAGGGAACCCGTAACTTAGACAGTGGTGAATTTGAACGGGCGATCGAATCAAGGGGAGCGGTGACTAATGCCGCTACTAGCCAAGAATACACCCATTATTACATTACCACTGCCCCGCAGGACTTCGCCCATCTGGCCCCGCTGCAGCTAGAAGTGGTTTTAGAAGCTTTAATCCCCGATGAAGCTTTTGAGCGGGAAAGACAGGTTATTTTAGAAGAAATTCGTCGTTCTCAGGATAATCCCCGTCGTCGCACTTTTTATCGCACCATGGAGACTTGTTTTCAAGTTTTACCCTATCGTCGTCCGGTGTTGGGTCCGATGGCAGTGATTGAAAATCTTACTCCTCAACAAATGCGCGATTTTCATCAGACTTGGTATCGTCCCGAATGGATGACGGTGGCAGTGGTGGGTAATTTGCCTGTAGATGATTTAATGGCTATTGTGAGCGATTCTTTAGATACTTTAGGCAGTAAGGGCAATTCTGGGCTTATTTCTCATCCTATCGCTAATCTACAGCCCGAAGCTCCCTTTAACGAGATTATCCGTCAAGAATACGAGGATGAAAATTTGCAGCAGGCCCGCTTAATCCTATTTTGGAAAGTGCCGGGGTTGAGAGACTTAGAAAAAACCTATCCTCTCGATGTTTTAGCGGCTATTCTGGGTCAGGGCAAGGTATCGCGATTATTTCAATCTCTGCGCCAAGAAAAGGGCTTAGTTTCCCAAATAACTGCCAGTAATATGTCCCAAGCAGTGCAAGGAGTGTTTTCCGTGTCGGCCCAATTAGCCTCGGAAAATATCGAGCAAGTGGAAAGGGAGGTAGTAGCACAGATTGGACAAATTCAACAGGAAGCTGTGACAGTTTCTGAACTGGAACGAGTTAAAACCCAAGTGGCCAATCGGTTTATTTTTAGCAATGAAAGACCGAGCGATCGAGCCAACCTTTACGGTTATTATCATACTCAGATCGGTGATTTACAACCAGCTTTTTGTTATCCCCAACACATTGAAGCCCTCACTTTAGAGGATATTCAAAATGCCTGTCAAGAGTATTTAAATCCTAACGCTTACGGTGTGGTTGTGGTAAGACCAATTCAGTAAACAGGGAATGGGGAAATGGGGAAATGGGGAAATTTCAACCAAAACCCTAACACCCTAACACCCTAACACCCTAACACCCTAACACCTGACTCCCGACTCCTGACTCCTGACTCCTGAATTCTGATAACCTATGTGGACTCAAATTGCCCGACATATTGCCCAAACCACGGAAAAACCCTTTGAAATTGAGAAAAGTCGTCCCGTTAGTGGTGGCTGCATCAATCAGGGTTATGCCGTCACTGGCAATGGTTTAATTTATTTCGTTAAGATTAACCAAGCGAACCAAGAGGCCATGTTTGCCGCCGAAGCTTTAGGATTAAAGCAAATTCACGCTACCAAGACTATCAGGGTTCCGGAGCCAATTTGTTGGGGAATTGCCGAGAAATCTAGTTATTTAGTGCTAGAGTGGTTAGAATTCGGCGGTGGCAATAGCCAAAGCTGGGAAAAAATGGGGCAAAATTTAGCTCGTTTACATCAAGTTTCCCTGTCCGATCGCTTTGGTTGGCATTGTAATAATACCATTGGTTCTACTCCCCAGATTAATACCATTAGTAACAATTGGGCGGATTTTTTCGCTCATCAGCGTATTGGCTATCAATTAAGACTTGCGAAGGAGCGCGGCGGCAATTTTCCCGACGAGGATCAAGTTATTCCCGCTATTAGCGAGATTTTGAGTCAGCATCAACCCCATCCCTCCCTTGTCCACGGTGATTTATGGTCGGGAAACGCGGCCATTACCGTCGATGGGGAACCAGTAATTTTAGACCCGGCCACCTATTGGGGAGACCGGGAGGTAGATTTAGCCATGACGGAACTTTTTGGCGGTTTTCCGGCGGCTTTTTATCGGGGTTATAACGATGTTTTCCCCCTCGATGCCGGTTATCAACAGCGCAAAACTCTTTACAATCTCTACCACATTCTCAATCACTTTAATTTATTTGGTGGTGGTTACGCTTCCCAGGCCAATCGGATGTTACAGGAAATTCTTTAAGGGTTTTACTTGTGAATATTTACCGAGGATAAATTATGTCTATTCGAGAAACTACTGTGATGAAAACTCCAGAGACAAAAGTATGGACTGATGCAGAATTTATGGCGTTACCTGACGATGGTAATCGTTACGAATTAGTCAAGGGAGAGTTAACTAATATGGGGAATTCTGGGGCTTTACACGGTTATATTGCCATTATTTTAAGTGCTGCTTTATTCGCTTTAGTAACATCTCGAAAACTAGGGGTATTATTGGACTCCAGCACTGCTTTTACTATGAAAAATGGCAATAAACGTTCTCCCGATATAGCCTTTTTTGCCAAGGAACGTCTGCAAGGATTGGAAGAATTGCCGACGGGTTTTTTAGAAGGTGGGCCCGATTTAGTGGTAGAAATTCTCTCTCCAGGGAATACAGTGGCAGAAATCGAGGACAAAATTGCCGAATATTTTGCCAATGGGACTCGTTTGCTCTGGGTTATCAGTCCAGGTCAACACTATGTCTTAGTTTATCGTTCTGGGTACGAACCGCAGGGATTATTAACATCAGGAGATTTTTTGGAGGGGGAAGATGTGGTTCCGGGGTTCACTTTTCCGGTGGCTGATTTGTTTCAAAAACTATCTTTTTGAATCTTTCTTCTCAACAAATCGGCTAATAAATCGGCACTGTCACTAATGGCTAGATGAGAAGCTTGTTGGGCCATGGCGGCCAATTTTTCGGGATTAGACCATAAATCGAGGACTAATTCGCTTAAAAACTGAGCAGTTAACTCATTTTGACGGTAAAGATAAGCGGCTTGAGCTTCAGCGAAAACTTGGGCATTATAGAACTGATGGTCTTCGGCAGCAAAAGGATAGGGAATTAAAATCGAAGGCGTACAAGTGATCGCTAATTCTGTTAAAGTGCCGGCACCGGAGCGACTGATAGCTAGATTAGCTCTTTGCCATAGTCCCGCCATGTTGTTGTAAAAAGGCCGGGAAAAATAGTTAGAATGGCGCAAACTATCCGCTTCGGGGTCGTTTTCTCCCGTGAGATGCACGATATAAATGCCTTTTTCTAACCATTGGGGAGCGCTTTGTCGCACAAGTTGATTAAGAGCCACGGCCCCTTGAGAACCACCGGCAACGACAATTAAAAAAGCAGTCTCTGGAATCGGTAAATCTAGGGACTGGGGAATGAGAAACTGCTCCCGTACGGGCGTACTAGACCAAGTGGTACGAGTGCCGGGTAAATAGCTGGCGGTTCCCTGAAAACCGAGGGCGACCGTATCGCACCAGCGACCGAGAACTTTAGTGACTTTGCCCGGTATGTAGTTAGATTCGTGTAGGATGACGGGAATATTGGCTAAACGAGCCGCTAAAATGGTCGGGCCTGCGATATAACCCCCGGTGGTAAAAACTGCCGCTATCTGACGTTTTTTGATTAAACTACGCACTTGCCAAATGGCCCGCAGTTGACTGAACAGAATCTTGAGAGTTTTTAACCCCAAACGGGTTTGAAATCCCTCAATGGGGATGGTGTGCAGGGGATAGGTTTTTGGAACTAAGGACTGTTCGAGACGGTCTGGAACTCCTAACCATTCAATCTCGTAATCCGGCAAGCGCTCGGCCAGGGCCAAAGCGGGAAATAAATGACCACCAGTACCACTAGCGGCAATCAGTAGACGGGTTGGAGTGCGTGCCATAATTCGAGAGAGGGGAAATTCAGCCCTAGAATGAAATAATCTACCATAGTTATTGATCGATCCTTACACAAACTATCACTAATGCGTAACTTGAACACGATCCCCGATAAATTTTTTCGTCAATCCCTCAATTTTTCCCTATCGTTGCTGTTAGGTTTGGGGTTAACTTTTGCCCTTGCTACCGGTCTGCGAGCCGAAAAGCCAGAAACTGCTCCGGCTAATTTAAAAACGCTTATCTCCAAAATCGAAACGGCGGCTAATGAGCGAAATCTCAAGCAATTAATGGAGTTTTATAGTCCGAAATTTACTAACTCCGATGGCTTGACCTACGAAAAAACTAAAAAGGCTTTAACTCATTTTTGGGAACGTTATAACAATCTACAATACACCACGACTCTCGAATCTTGGAGTCGTTCTGGTGATAAGTTAACGGCCAATACAATTACTAAAATTACCGGGACGGGAAAGGTGCAGGGACGAGTGGTGGAAATGAATGCTACGATTAGTTCTCGTCAACAATTTCAAGGGAATAAACTTGTTTATCAGGAGATTTTAAGCGAGAGAGTTGAGTTAAGCACCGGCAAAAACCCTCCCAGTGTTCAGGTGAGAATTCCCGAGAGGGTGAAAGTGGGTCAAGAATTTGATTTTGATGTGATTGTCCGCGAACCTTTAGGGGATGATTTATTGGCCGGAACGGCGATCGATGAGAAAGTAGATATTGAGCGTTATATTAATACAAAGCCTCTAGAATTGGAATTATTACAGTCCGGCGGTTTATTTAAGCGGGTAAAAGCGCCGGCAACACCGGAAAATCGCTGGTTATCGGCGATTTTAATCCAAGGCGATGGGATTGTTGTCGTTACTCAACGGGTTAAGGTAGAAAAGTAATTTTTATCTAAGTAGGGTTTGCTGAAAAAGCTTGTTGGTGGGGTGTGGGGTGTAGGGTGTAGGGTGTGGGGTGTAGGGTTTTATTCCCCCCGTTCACTCCAATGGCTGGCACTTTCATGCAATTTAATCCTTATTTTTGCAGTTTTTGAACCCTCAAAAATTAATTATGCAAGAGGTTGAATAAATACTCTGATTAAGCATAGAGGTGGGAAACATCGCTCGTCCATACTTTAAATTTTGTTAAATTTACTTGACCAAAAGAAGTTGTTAGGGAAGCATCGACGGCATCTAAGCCGCGAGTCATTAAAATCCGCCCGATTCTGGGGGTGTTATGACGAGCATCAAAGGTGTACCATTGATGGTCTAAATAAACTTCAAACCAAGCACTAAAATCCATCGGTAGAGGTTGGGGAGAAATACCGATATCTCCGAGATAGCCGGAGGCATAACGGGCGGGAATATTTAGGCAACGGCAAAAAGTCAAAGCTAGATGGTTAAAATCGCGACAAACCCCCGTTCTTTCCCGATAGACATCATAGGCGGTTTTCGTCACCCGCGCGTATTCGTAACCAAAACGAATGTGACTATGAACCCAATCACAAACCGCTTGTACCCTTGCCCAACCGGGGGGAGTTTGTCCGAAAAGTTCCCAGGCAATTTCCGAAAGCAAATCTACTTCGCAATAACGGCTACTCATTAGGTAGGGAAGAACTTGGGTTGGTAACTCTGCTAAAGGAATTTCTTGGGCATTCCAATTAACGATATCGGGTTTCCATTCATTCTCGATAACTGCTTCATTGTGAATGCGGATCTGTCCGTCGGGTAAAATTAGACGACTGGTTCGATTACCGAAGCTATCTAAAAATTCTTCTATTTTTGTTGCCGGTTCCACCTGCAAATTTTCCGATTGTCTAACTTGATTTAAAATTGAGGGGTGTAGATAAAGTTTTAACAACATGACCACGGGTAAGGGGGCATCAAAGCCAAATTCATAACCAACATGGATTAACATTAGGACTCCTATCTAAATGAAATTTTGTCAGGATTGGTAGAGATGAAACGCCAATAATCGCCAGACTGAAAAAAGTTAGGCCCGACTACTTAGTTAAAAGTTTGAGGAGAAAGTAATAGCCTGGTGCATCTCATTTTTGTAAATCTACTAATTTGGGATTTTTCAGGGGAAACTTTCTCCTAAAATTGGGTGTGTTACTTTCAGTTTTATCACTCAATCCCAGCTTTTGGGGGGTAGAACCCCCCAAACCCCAGAGCGGATTAGCTTTTCGGTGGGATGCTTACACGCGATTGTTCATATTTTTGTATCAATTTCAGAGTCACTGATAATTGCTGATTGTCGGTATTTCTGCAAATGTGGGATGCAGCCGTAATAGCCCAGCTGAAACCCGATAAGCTTTGTACAGAGTTAATTTTATTATAAACCGCCTCAACTAAAAGCTTTGTAACTTTGAAGACAAGCCATCGGGAGGATTAGCTCTATCGAAAAGAGTCTGGGGTGGATGGTTCGTCTAAGAGACGGATTTCAATGGGGATGTAGGCCAGTTTAGCAAAAATCTTTTGTTGATAACTGACAGGCCACCATTCGTAAAGAAAAATTTCTAAAGGTCGCCAGAGGGCCACCCAACCACTAATTAATAATCCTTCTTCTAAGAAGTGAATAAATGTATCGGTGCCGAAACGACTAATTAATTCGCTGAGACTCAAACAAACAAAAAGAAAGGAGAGACCAATTAGCAAAGATATGCGTCCCTGTCGCCAAATTGTGCGTAATTTTCTTTGTTCTCCCTGTTGGCGATAGTCAAAATAATTATGTAAAGCTGAGGGTAACAGATGTCGGGCGATATTCTGTTCGTTACTGGGAAGATAAAAGACTAATTTAAGGGGGGTATTTAGGGGGAATTCATCAACAGAGTTAATAATATAGTTTTCGGCGTTATCGTCTAAATCTCTATCTAAGAATGGCGAAGGATCGAGAGAATTAAAGACTTGCTGTAACTGATTAAGTTTAATTTCAATTAAGTAAGTTCCTTCCTCCTCTCGATAATAGGATTGTAATTTATTTACCAGTCTAGACATTAGTTATTAATGTTAAGCAAATGTGGTGAACTGACACAACTAAAATCTACTAAGTAGGTAGGCACAATTATTTGTAGGGCGTTGGGTTTCATGCTTCAACCCAACCTACGTTCATCTTATATTTAATTCCACCCACCCACTTAGAAGTTACTTTATCTTGCTCATACAGGCTAAGGATTGAGCTATCTGTGGGAATATTTTAGCTGTATCAGTCCCAGATCATTAATTTAATTTAGCGACCAAAACCAGCGTACCAAAAATAGGTAACCATGGGGATTACTGTGGCTAAAACCAGTAAAACTATCACCCAAATCGTGGCGCTTTTATCGTCAGTTTCTTCTGCGGTAGTAAAGGTACTTTCGATATTAATTGTCGCTACTTCCGGCGGTCCGGGATCCGCTTCTCCAGAAAGTACCGCCGTTAGACGACGACTAGCATCGAGTAAAGCTTGATTATATTTTCCCCCATCTTTGAGGGGAACTGCCATAGTTTCCGAGAGGATACTATCAGCAATAGCATCGGTTAATAGGGGTTTTGCTTCCTCCCCAACCCGAATAGCAGTTTTATTGGTTAAAGTATCAAGGACGATGATAGTTTGATTGGCACGATCTTCGGAGTTAGGATACCATTCTCTCAGGATATCATCGGCTAAATTGTCAATTTTTTGACCGTAATCCAAGCGCCGGACTACCACCATTCTCACTTCCTGGCCGGTTTTTTCGGCGAGGTTTTTCAGATCTTTATTTAATTTTCCTTCGTTAGCAGCACTAATGGCCGCAACGGGATCGACTACATAAGTGGGCGCTCCGGGGCTTAAAATGGGGAGGTCATAGACTCCCATGGCAGCAGCCGGTGATAGGGAAACAGCCAAGGCTATACAGCAGGAGAGAAGGAGAGAAGCTAATAATTTGAGCATATTGATTCGGTAAAATTCCTATAGAACATAATAGGGGAAAAGTTTACTGTTTTTTGAGTCGGGAGACGGGAGACGGGGTGATGGGGAAGTGGGGAAGTGGGGAAGTGGGGAAATTCAACTAATACCCTAAAACCCTAAAACCCCAACACCCAAACCCTTTTAACTGATAACTGATAACTGATAACTGATAACTGATTATGAGTGATTTTGAGGAACTAGAGTCTAAAAAACGGGAAAAAGCCCTAGAAATGCAGGCCCATCGCGATAATTTGCTCTCACGGGTGACAAGATTACTAATTTCTCAAGATATCCACTTGGCGATCGATCATACCCTAGAACTGCTCTGTCAATTTACCCAGAGCGCTCACTGTTACATTATTCAATATTCCAGCTGTCGTCAGCAGTGGAGTATGGTTTATGAATACTGTCACCCCGACTATCCGCAAGTTATCCCGATTCGGGAAGAATCACAAAATCTCTCGACGGAAACCTTTCCCTGGTTTTCTGAAGAATTATTAAACGGTATTCCAGTTAAATTGAACTCTTTAGACGATTTACCCGCTACTGCTATCCCTGAAAGAGCTATTCTCGCTAATAGTTCTACTCCCTGTCTCTTAATCGTTCCCATGTGGGATAGTTGTGGGGTAACGGTGGGTTATCTGGGATTGGATGCAAGTGCAGAAAAGCAATGGACAAAGGAAGATGTCACCTTTGTGCGGTTGGTGGGAGAATTAATTGCGATCGCACAAAGTAGATATGAAGCGGAAAAAGGATTAAAAGAGGCTAAAGAAGCGGCAGTTAAGGCAAATAAAGCTAAAAGTGAGTTTCTAGCTAACATGAGCCACGAATTACGCACTCCTCTTAATGCTATCTTGGGTTTTACTCGCTTAATATCCCGGGATAGCAGCATCAGCAGTGAATATCGGCAATATTTGGAAATTGTCAATCGTAGCGGAGAACATTTATTAGAGTTAATCAACGATATTCTAGAAATGTCGAAGATAGAAGCGGGAAGAACGGTTTTTAATCCCAGTAATTTCGATTTATACGCTCTTTTAGATAATATTGCCGAAATGCTACGCTCACAAGCGCAGGCAAAAGCTTTAAGCTTAATTTTTGATCGCAGCTCCGATCTGCCTCAATATATATGTACTGATGAAAGTAAATTGCGACAGGTGTTAATCAACCTCTTGGGTAACGGATTGAAGTTTACTGAGTCGGGAGGGGTGACTCTCCGGGTAAAATTAGGGGAGAAAAGAGAAGATTATCAGCGATTGCTCTGGGAAATTGAAGATACAGGACTAGGAATCGCTCCAGAGGAGATTTATAAGCTATTTCAACCCTTTAACCAAACGGAAACGGGACGAAAATCCCAACAGGGGACAGGATTGGGTTTACCTATCAGTAAAAAATTTGTTGAGTTGATGGGAGGTGCGATCGGAGTTAGTAGTATTCTGGGTCAAGGAAGTATTTTTAGTTTTGATATTCAGGTGGGTTTGGTGGGGGAAAATGAGATTAAAACCGAAACCAATAGGGCAAAAGTAATCGCTTTAGCCGAAAATCAGCCTAAATATCGGATATTAGTCGTCGATGATCGACCGGAAAGCCGTTTGCTGTTGCTGAAACTCCTGGCTACCCTAGGATTATCCGTGCAAGAGGCCGCTAATGGTCAAGAAGCGATCGCAATTTGGCAAGCATGGCAACCTCATCTTATCTGGATGGATATGAGAATGCCGGTGAAGGACGGTTACGAAGCAACTAGGGAAATTCGGCAGTTAGAGGCTTATAATTGCGGAAAAACGGTGATAATTGCCCTAACTGCCAGTGCTTTTGAAGAGGATCGCGCCTTGGTTATTGCCGCAGGTTGTGATGATTTCGTGCGTAAACCCTTCCGAGAGGAAGTTATTTGGCAAAAAATGAGCGAATATTTAGGATTAAAATATATTTATGCCGATAATGAGCCAAATCAGCCCAATTATTCGCCAGTTTTCCTCGATTCCCTGCAATCCCTATTAAAATTAATCAGTCCCGTCTGGATTAGACAATTGCAACAAGCGGCGCGAGAATGTGATGATGAAAAAATTATCGCCCTAACCGCAGAAATTCCCCCCGATTATGCTACCCTTGCCCAAGGTTTACAACAGTTAGCCGGAGAATTTTCCTTTGATGCGATCGAAACCATAATTAGAGATTTAAACATATCTTAAGAGAGTATTTTATCTAGATCTCAAAAACGTGATATTCTAAAGGCATAAATCCCTAAATATGGCAATTTTAAAGGATGAAACTGTTAAAAATGCTCATCGGTACTTGGTTAATACTACCGATTTTTTACGTTCAAGCTCAAGTCCCCTCGCTGCCCCCAATTAAGCAAAATTCCCCCAATCTTGGTGATCTCCTCAATGATCCCACCCAGCAGAAAAATTGGCTTTGTACCCAAGGAGATCAACGCATTGCCGTGGCTGCTAAAGAAGAGAAAGGTTGGAAAGAATTAATTGAAAAACAAGGTTGGCAATGTCGTGAGGGAAATACCGACATACCCGATAAAACTCTCGGCTTTTCCTGTGAACCAGAACAAACCCTCGGCCTCTTGACAGTTTACTGGTTAAATGGTAGTAATGGTCAACAACAATTAAGCCAATGGCGAGATAAATTAGCAGCACAACAGGGGATGGTTTGTACCATCAATAACGTGCAGTTATTCGATACTCAAGAAAATATGCCCAACCCATTACAACCATGATTAAATTAGCAATTTTGCCTCAATCCATTCTCCTAGGTATCAGTTTACTATTAAACAATTCTCTGCCCTTACTTGCCCAATCTACACCCCTGAGCGTGGATAATTTAAGGAATACCATCTATAACATTCCCAATCGGGGTTCCGTAATTGTCAGCGATGGTATTTTTCAATCCAATGAGGGACAGATTTTAGGAGTGCAAGTCAGTCGAGAAGCTTTGATGGGGGACTATAATAATGATCAAAGGAATGATGGGATTGTCGTGTTAAGAGTGATTACCAGAGATCAACAGCAATTACATTATTTAGCCCTAGTGATTGATAATAACGGTACTGCCACTAACACCGATACTGTCCTGTTAGCCGATCGAGTAATTGTCGATAATCTGAGTGCCAAAGATGGTATGATCACCGTCAACATGAGAAGATTTCTCCCCCGGGATCCTTCCTGTTGTCCGTCGGGAGTTATCACCCAACAATTTGCGATTAATCCTAGTATTAATCAATTGACTTTACTGAGTACCAACGAAAGTCAACCCACCACCCCAAATGTGCAGTTAGTACCCGCTTCTCCCCTGAGAATTAATAATAATAATCTCCCCTTTCAACCTCCTGCTGGGGCCATCCAAATCCGCTTTTAACCTTATTTTCGGTGCGTTACGCTATGCTAACGCACCCTACTGGATTGTTTGAGAAAAAATGACCTACAAATATCCCATCCAACGCTGGTATATTGCCGCGGCTAATCCCGAAAAAATCGCGGGGTTAGCGCGAGAAATGGGACTATCATCGTTATTAGCAACTATCTTAATTAATCGCGGCATTGATACCCCGGAATTAGCTAAAACTTATATAGATCCTGAAGCGGATACCTTACCCTCTCCCCTGGGAGAATTTCCCGACTTAGAAAAAAGTGTCAATTTATTAGTAAAAGCGATCGCCTCTGGTGATAAAATTGCTATCTGTGGGGACTACGATGCCGATGGCATGACCAGTACATCTTTACTGTTAAGAGCCTTGAGACATCTCGGTGCTAGGGTAAATCATGCCATACCCAGTCGCATGAAAGAGGGATACGGAATTAATCAGCGCATTGTCGAAGAATTTGCCGAATCGGGAGTCGGATTGATTCTCACCGTTGATAATGGTATTTCCGCTCACGAACCGATCGCCCTAGCGATAGAATTAGGATTAAAAGTTATTATCACCGATCATCACGATCTGCCGCCAATTTTACCAAATGCCTCCGCTATTCTCAACCCAAAATTATTAACCCCGAACTCTCCCTATCAGGGATTAGCGGGGGTGGGAGTCGCCTATATTTTAGCGGTGACAACTGCCCAAAAAATGGGTAAATTACAGGGATTAACCGAGTCATTATTATCATTATTTACCCTAGGCACTATAGCAGATTTAGCCCCATTAATCGGGGTAAATCGTCGCTGGTTAAAACGGGGGTTAAGAAAATTACCCAAATCCCAATTAGTCGGGATTCAATCCCTGATGCAAATAGCGGGAATTAGCGAGGAACAAAAGCAATTACAACCGGATGATATTGGCTTTAAATTGGGACCGAGAATTAATGCAATTGGCAGAATTGGTGATCCCCAGATAGTTATTGAATTATTAACCACCGATGAGGCGGGAATTGCCTTAGAAAGAGCGATGCAGTGCGAACAAATTAATCGTACCCGTCAAGAATTGTGCGAAAAAATTGAAGAAGAAGCAATTAAATTAGTGGAAGAAACGCCGATTCTTTGGCAACAAGATCGAGTTTTAGTCTTAGTCGAAAAAGATTGGCATCATGGGGTGATTGGTATTGTGGCCTCCCGTTTGGTGGAACGGTACGGAGTGCCGGTTTTTATTGGTACTTACGAGGAAGAAGATACGGGTAAAATTCGCGGATCTGCCAGAGGAATTGAAGAATTTCACGTTTTTGAAGCCCTGCAATTTTGCCAAGATTTACTAGGAAAATTTGGCGGTCATAAAATGGCGGGGGGGTTTAGTTTACCCACAGCTAATTTACTAGCATTTAAACAAAGATTAAGTCAATTTTCTCACAAAATTTTACAAATAGAACAATTAAAACCTTTAATTAAAATTGATACTATCCTCGACTTTAAACAAATCACCCTGCAACTTTTTCAACAAATTGATAGTTTGCAACCCTGGGGAATTGGCAATGAATTACCCGTTTTTTGGACTCCTAACGTGCGAGTAGTGGAACAGAAAACTATCGGAAAAAATCATTTAAAATTATTGCTGGCTCAAAGGGATAATACCAGAATTAAAGCCCTAGCTTGGCGTTGGGGCGAATATTGTCCTTTACCAACTCGTTTAGATATTGCCTATAAACTCAAAGAAAATACTTGGAATGGTAATACAACCATAGAAATTGAATTAGTGGGAGTGCGATTACCCCAAGAAAATAATAATATTAAAAAAGCAATTTTTATGCACGCCGATAAAATGTATCAATGTAGTTTTTGGGGTGATGTAAACGAGATTCGTATCAAAAATGAACAGGGCGAGATTTTAGTCGTGCAGAAAGGGCAGCGAATTGGTTTATTAGGCAAAAATCGGCAACAAGCGAGAGAAGTCAACGTGACCGAACCCCGTTTTTATACTTTAATTAAAGTTGCCATCAAAGCTTTGGCTATCTAGCAACACCTCCCCAAAAGCACCTTGACGATGAACCAAACCATAGTGATCAAAATCGGTACTTCCAGTTTGACCGATAATGAAACCGGCCAATTATCCCTCTCCACGATCGCCGCTTTAGTGGAAGTCCTCACCCGGTTGCGCGCTGCCGGTCATCGGGTGGTATTAGTATCATCTGGGGCCGTGGGGGTGGGCTGCCGTCGTCTGGGAATACAGGAAAGACCGAAAAAAATCGCCCTCAAACAAGCGATCGCCGCCGTCGGACAAGGTCGTCTGATGCGGATCTATGATGACCTCTTTACCAGTCTTGGTCAACCGATCGCCCAAATTTTGCTGACCCGTCCCGAATTGATGGAACGCACCTGTTATGTCAACGCCTATAATACTTTTCAGGCTTTGTTTGAATTAGGGGTGATTGCCATTGTCAACGAAAATGATACGGTGGCGATCGATGAGTTAAAATTCGGCGATAATGACACTTTATCAGCCCTTGTAGCCAATTTAATCGAGGCTGACTGGTTATTTATCCTCACCGATGTGGATCGCCTCTACAGTGCCGATCCGCGGCTATTTCCCGAAGCGGCGGCTATTGCCCGAGTTAGTCCCGCGGAATTAGCGCAACTATCGATCGATGCCGGTAGTAGTGGCAGTCAGTGGGGGACCGGGGGTATGGCGACTAAATTGGCGGCGGCCCGGATTGCCACCAGCGCCGGGGTAGAAATGGCGATTACTAGGGGACGGCAGCCCGGTAATATCTTAAAAATTATGGCAGGAGAGGCGATCGGAACCCGTTTTGAGGCCCAAAAACGCAGTGATAACGCCCGCAAACGCTGGATCGCCTACGGACTACTGCCCATGGGTAAAATCTATCTCGATGCTGGGGCGATTCAAGCCATTTGTCAGGGGGGAAAATCTCTGCTTGCGGCCGGGATTACCAAAGTGGCAGGGGAATTTAGCGCCTCCGAATCGGTGCAATTGTGCGATCAAGAAGGCCGGGAAGTGGCCAGGGGAATTGTTAATTATAGTAGTGAGGAGATCGATCGAGTGAAAGGTGAACATTCCGAGCGTATTGCCAGTTTATTAGGTTATATGGCCGCAGAAACCATCATTCATCGGGATAATCTCGTCATTTTGAGTGCCTCGTCCACCACCTCGACTAATAAAGGATAATTCCGCCACCCAGCACCGGTCCAGCCAATGCCTTAAATGTAAAGAAATGTCTCAAAAAAACAACAAATTGTTAGACAAGCAAGAGAGTTAGACTAGGGATGTCCCCCGAAGTTCAACCCTGTGAGATTATAAATAAAGCGAAACTCAAAAATGTCTTTATTGCTGTTGGGAGAAACTTAATAATGCGAGACGCGGTAACTAGCCTGATTAGAAAATACGATGTCACCGGACGTTATCTCGATCGAGATGCGATCGATAATCTTAAACAATATTTTGCCTCGGGAACTGCCCGTCTAGCTGCCGCCGCCCTCATTAACGCTAATTCGGCGGCGCTCGTGCGTGGGGCGGCGATTCGTCTATTTGAAGAAGTTCCCGAATTGATCCGCGCCGGGGGTAATGCCTACACCACCCGTCGTTATTCTGCCTGTCTGCGGGATATGGATTACTATCTCCGCTATGCCAGTTATGCGCTGGTGGCTGCCGATACTAATGTTCTAGATGAACGGGTACTGCAAGGACTGCGGGAAACCTATAATTCCCTCGGGGTTCCCATCGGTCCGACGGTGCGCGGTATCCAAATCATGAGCGAAATGATTCAAACCATGGCTACTGAGGCGGGTATTACCGACACCTCTTTGATCGCTGAACCCTTTGATCATCTCACTCGCGAATTAAGCGAAGTGTCTATCTAATATTGAACGAACCTGCGTCAGTCCCCACTCTCAGCCTAGGGGAGTGGGGAAGATGCAGCAAGGGGAACCATGAAGTGGTTCTCCTAGTGCGGAAGTCTGAGGCAACCGCCATCGACGAAGAAGCGTCAGAAACTTCCCACTCAGCCAAGGGGTGGGGAACAGTTGATTAAAACATTGTCCAGCTTTCTTTGACCCATGACTCTCCCCTCGGATTTTCCCCTAGAACCACCGGCTACCAATAAGGATCCCCATCGTGATTATCGCGGACTCGATCGCGGTAAACTCACCCCCATGTACCAGCATTATGTGGAGGTAAAAGAAACCTATCCCAATGCTCTTTTACTCTATCGTGTGGGCGATTTTTTCGAGTGTTTCTTTCAGGATGCGGTGATTATCTCCAGAGAATTAGAATTAGTTCTCACCAGCAAGGAAGGGGGTAAAGGGATTGGGAGAGTCGCCATGACCGGGGTTCCCCACCACGCCCTAGAGCGTTATAGTCGTTTATTGGTGGAAAAAGGCTATGCAGTGGCGATTTGTGACCAAGTAGAGGATTCAACGGAAGCAGCCGCCGAAAAACGACTCGTAGAACGCGCTATCACCAAACTGCTCACCCCCGGAACCCTCACCGATGAGGGAATGTTAAACGCAAAAAAGAATAATTTTCTGGCCGCAGTGGTGATCACCGGAGAAAATTGGGGATTAGCCTATGCAGATATCTCCACCGGAGAATTCTACACCACCCAAGCCAGCGATTTAACGGCTTTAAGCCTAGAATTAAGCCGTTTACAGCCCTCGGAAATCCTTTTTCCCATCAATGCCCCCGATTTAAACCGTATTTTGCGCCCCGGGGAAAAATCTGACCATCTCCCCCCCTGTTTACCCGATAGTTTTTGTTATTCTCTCCGTCCCCAAACTATCTTTACTCTCACAGAAGCGAAAAATCGTCTCCTAATCACCTATAAAATGCGTTCCCTAGAGGGGATGGGCTGCGAACATTTACCCCTTGCTATTCGCTCTGCCGGAGGCCTATTAGAATACATTGAAGATACCCAAAAAGCCAATCAAGTCCCCCTACAACCTTTAAAAACCTACTCTATCTCCGAATTTTTGATTTTAGATGGGCAAACCCGTCGCAACCTTGAAATTACCCAAACGGTGCGCGATGGTAGCTTCTATGGTTCTCTATTATGGGCGATCGATCGTACTTGTACGGCCATGGGTAGTCGGGCCTTACGTCGTTGGTTACTGCAACCTCTCTTAGATTCTCGCGGTATTCGCGCCCGTCAAGATACTATCCAAGAGTTAAAGGATAATCCCGCCCTGCGCCAAGATATTCGGCAAAAATTAAGGGAAATATACGATATAGAACGTTTAAGCGGTCGTGTTGGCGCAGGAACGGCTAACGCCCGCGATTTACTTTCCCTAGCGGCATCTTTAGTCAAATTAGCCGATTTAGCGGCTTTGGTTGCTTCGGGAAATTCACCCTATTTGAAAGCTTTACAGCAAATTCCCGCCGATTTAGAAAAATTAGGCCAGCAGGTGATAGCGCATCTGGTGGAATCTCCTCCGCTGCATCTGAAGGAAGGGGGGGTGATTCGTGAGGGAATTGATGCCCAATTGGATGCCCTGCGGCGCGACTATCAGGAAGTAATCGATTGGTTTAAGAATCTGGAGACGACAGAAAAAGAAAGAACGGGTATTAGTAACCTTAAGGTTAATTATAACAAAACTTTCGGTTATTATATCAGTTTACCCCGCAGTAAAGCCGATTTCGCCCCAAAAGATTATGTGCGTAAGCAAACTTTAGTCAATGAGGAACGTTATATCACCACCGAGTTAAAGGAGAAAGAAAATATAATTCTGACGGCAGTAGATGAATTAAATAAGTTAGAATACGAGATTTTTAGCGATTTACGCCGTCAAGTGGCCGAATTTTCCCCAGAAATTCGGGAAGTTGCCACAAAAGTCGCCGCTTTGGATGTGTTGGCAGCATTGGCAGAAATCGCCGTTTATCAGGGATATTGTCGCCCGGAAATCGCCGATGGTCGTCTTATCGATATTAAGGATGGTCGTCATCCCGTGGTGGAACAATCCCTTGGGGCCGGCTTTTTTGTGCCGAATTCGATTAATTTGGGCAATCAGGAAGGTTTAGAATACCCCGACTTGATTATTCTCACCGGTCCCAATGCTAGTGGCAAAAGTTGTTATCTGCGACAGGTGGGATTAATTCAATTGTTGGCCCAAACTGGTAGTTTTGTCCCGGCAAAGTCGGCCAAAATCTCCATCTGCGATCGCATTTTCACCCGGGTGGGGGCTGTGGATGACCTCGCTACTGGCCAATCCACCTTTATGGTGGAAATGAACGAAACTGCCAATATTCTCAATCACGCCACAGACAGATCATTAGTATTATTAGACGAAATTGGCCGGGGGACAGCCACTTTTGACGGTTTATCCATAGCTTGGTCTGTGGCGGAGTATTTAGCCACGGTACTGCAATCGCGGACGATTTTCGCCACTCACTACCACGAACTAAACGAATTAGCCTCAATTTTAGAGAATGTAGCCAATTATCAGGTAACAGTCAAAGAACTACCCCATGAGATAGTATTTTTGCACCAAGTACGACCGGGAGGCGCGGATAAATCCTATGGTATCGAAGCGGGAAGATTAGCCGGTTTACCAGCTTCTGTGATCGATCGTGCCATGCAGGTGATGGGTCAAATCGAAAAACATAGTAAAATTGCGATCGGTTTGCGTCAAGGAATTAAGAAAATTAAACCAGTTAAGTCGGATAATCCCCCATCTCTGCAGCAGTTAGATATTTTTGATGACACCTACTAAAAACCTGTTGGTATCTAATAATATCTGATTAGACTAACAGTTTTGGGGCATCGGTGACTCCCCGTGAGTTTGACTGTTTGAAAAAACTACTGGTAGACAAGCAGATTTGACTGGTGGTGATTCGGTAGTAGTGATGGCGGCTTAATCCTTTGCTTTGCTGTGCATTGTAGTCATGGATAAAATACCAAAGGGCTCCCCAACGTGATTCTCCATTTTTTTAGAGAAAGA
>NZ_JADBTF010000228.1:0-7132 GCF_020246295.1 Microcystis sp. M090S1
CTTGATAAATTTGTTTTTTCTCCTCTCGGTCAACTTTGGCGGTACTATCGGAGAGAATTTCGATAATTAAATTGGGATATTTGCCCTCTTCTCGCCAAATTACCCAACTTCTGCGGTTGGGATTGGGATTTGTCCCCAAAACGACGAAAAAATCGGGACCACGAAAGAATTCTGACTTTTTCTGGTTAGGACTGTAATAAATGGTTAAATTGCCGGCGGCAAAATAATCTTCTCGCTCGCGCCACCACCATTCTAAACACTGAATTAATAAAATAATTTGTTGTAGATGTAGGTTACTTTCCAAAGGGGGTTCATCACTCCAAAATTGGCCTTCTGGGAAGATTATCTCAGGGTTTACATGAGACTCGACTAGGGGTAAGCTTTGAGCGATAGTCATGGTTTATCCAACAGAGATAGGTTGATAATTAATTAGACGGTATTTGTCATCATCTCTAGGCTACCCCGAAAACCAGAGACTTCACCTAACCTACACCGCTGCCTAATAAAAATAAACTTAACAGGGTGCCACCATTCCAGAGACTATGAACCAACATTGAGGATAATAAATTTTTCGAGCGGGTGTAAACAAAGCCAAGAACACAACCTAGGACGGTTAAAGGCAGCACTTCTGACAAATTTTGGTGAGCAAGGGCGAAAATCAAACTACTAAGAGCGATCGCAGCCCAGACCGGCAGATAACGAGTCAAAGAAGCTAGTAAAAAGCCGCGAAAGACAATTTCCTCGAAAAAAGGAGCGGCAAGGGAAGCAGTAAAGGCAAAACAGAGTAAAGCGAAGGTATTTTGGGATTCTAGGGCTAAAGTCAGCAGCGGGTTACTGCCCCCTTGTCCTTGCCAAATTAGTTGATTAAGCAAAGAAACGATAATAACGAGGGGTAAAGCGACGAAATAGCCGGCCAATCCCCAGAGAAGCCAAGGACTAAAGAGGTTAAAACGAAACCAATCGCGAGGTAAAGGGCGAAAAGGCTTGATCGCTAGGTATAAAACCGATAAACTGCTCACTGTTAAGGCTAAATAACTAACTACAACGTATATTGCTTTAGCTTCTAGGTTAAATTGTTCGGGATTGAGACTCAAGAAACTCGATAAAATCACGAAAATTACCGGTAAAACAATTTGTCCGACGAAAAAGAAACCGATAATTATTCCCCACCAGAGGGTTTCTCCTCCCCACTTAGTTTGCCAAGCGAGACTATCATCTAAAAAGAGCAGCGATCGCTGTTGACGGAGCAGCCACTGCACTAATAAAAAGATCAACAGCACAACACCGATTAAACCGCCGATAAGAGGCAAAAAAGCCAGTAAAATTAGTTTAATTAAGGCATTAGCCGCCACTTCACTCTGTTCTTCCTCTAAAGCGAGTAAATCCTCTTGACGATTTTCGAGACTATATAATTTTTCCAGAATGGTATAACGAAACCATCCTTGAAAATTGCGCTCGATTCTCGCTTCAGCATCGGCAGCAATTTGGGGGGGTTCACTGTACAATCCCTCTAACAGCAGCGCATTTCCTAAAACAGCAGGTTTATAGTTCTTAAATTCTGATTTTTCCTTGATGTCTTGCCAGATTTGCCGTGCCCAATCCAAGTCACCTTGACTAGCTTGAATGAGACTTAATTTTAGCTCTAAATCTTTTAAGGAATTGATTTCGCGCTCAAGAGATTTTTTTTGTTCGGGATTAACTGCTGATTTTTCTAGTTCGGTGATTGTTTTTTTGGCACTTTTCTGGGCTGATAAATACTGTTCCTCGGCAGTGGTATAAGGAGCTTCACCGATCAGGGAAGTTTGAATTAATTTAAGATTAGCAAATTCCTCGCTATTAGGGTCAGCATCGCTGCTTAGAGTCGTGGCTTGTAGATTGATATTGGTTTGATATAGTTGAATATTCGATTGGATTTGGGGCTGATTAACACTAGAAATTAAAGCTGTAACTACTGGAGTTAAGGCAATAATTGTTAAGACAAAAGCGATCGCTTGTTTGAGACTTTGCCAGGGGAGTTTTTTTGAGAAATTATCGAACATGAAAATAGTTAAGTGGGAGTTAGGGGTTAGGTGATGGGGTGATGGGGTGATGGGGGTTGGGTAATAGGTTTTAGGGTTTTAGGGTTTTAGGGTTTTAGGGTTTTAGGGTTTTAGGGTGTTGGGGTTTTAGTTGAATTCCCCCATTTCCCCATTCCCCCATCTCCCCATTTCCCTATTCCCTAATTATTAACTAACTACTTGAGAAAAAAGCTTTTCGTATTGATCCAAAGTCTTTTCAAAGGCATAATTTTCCTCTGCGTATTGTCGTCCTTTTTCTCCTAGTATAGTTGCTAAATCTGGGTTTTTATATAGCTTTAAAATAGCCGTAGCTAATGCCTCTGGATCTTCAGGAGTAACCACCAAACCACCACCACTACGCTCGATCGCCCTAGCGGCGGTTCCATCGGCGGGAACAGAAGCAATAATAGCACGACCACTAGCTAATAATACCTGAATTTTGGACGGCATATTAAAGGAAATAACGTTATGTTTTTGCATCACCATACCCACATCGGCGGCTGCTAACATTTCTGGTAATTTTTCCCGGGTTTGAAAGGGTAATAAAAGCACATTACTGGCCCCCTGTTGTTGGCGATACTTTTCTAGGCGATCGAGGGCTTCTTTTTTACCAACAATTACCACTTTAATCTCAGGAATATTAACTAATTGAACTGCGGCATCGATTAAAGTTTCTAAGGGTTGAGTTAGGGCAATATTGCCAGAATATAAAACAACAAATTTGCCCTCAAGATGATTTTCTTGGCGAAAATAATTATTGTTTTTCGGCAGAGGTTTAATAAAGCTTACATCCACCCAATTAGGAATTTCAATAATTTTCTGACTCGGCACATTTTTAGTTAGGAGATTTTTGGTAAAACCATCGGCAATAACCGAGATTTTGCTGGCAGTTTGATAGGCAAATTTTTCGAGACGACTAAAAACCTTAATCATTTTCTGATTAGTTAATAATCCCACATGAACTGCCGCATCGGGCAAAATATCCTGTAAATTTAGAATAATCGGTACCCCATATAATTTACTCAATAAAGCGGCGGGAACGCAAACGGGTAATCCGGGGACAGTTAAGAAAATTAGATCGGGTTTTTCACCCTTGAGAGCCTGAAAGAAACTCAAAAAAACAAAGCTCAATTCAAAGAAAATTCGATTTTTTAAACTTCTTTGGGGACGCGCCCAGACGTAGGAACGTTGAATTTTAACACCATTTCGTTCTTCTTCTAGATAGATTTTTCCTCGGTATTCGGGATCGATTTCACTATTAGGATACCAAGGAAAAGCGGTTAAAACCCTGACTTGATGACCTCTTTTAACCAATCCTTCCGCTAATTCTGTCATCAGGGGAGCGATGCCGATCGGTTCGGGATAATAGTTATAAGAATAGAGCAAAATTCGCATAGGGATGGCAATTTGGTTAGGCGATTCAGTTTCATGATTTTATCAATAGTTACTGGTTTTTTGACAAATCAGATGCGCTTTTGTCAGGGATGACCCTAGAAAGAGGTTTGGCATCAGGTGAGGATTAGCGGTGAGAGATGCGGAAAAAAAGGGAAATTGGCTCATAAATTAATCCTCAAAACCTTATTTTTCCCTTACCCGGTGGCCGATATCACGACGATAATAGATGCCCTGAAAGTGTATCCTTTTCACCGATTGATAGGCAAGTTCGATCGCCTGATTAAAATTAGCTCCCATAGCCGTGACACCCAAGACGCGGCCGCCATCGGTGAAGATATCGCCGTGTTTTAAAACCGTGCCGGCGTGGAAAACGATCGCTCCCGCGGTTTCAGCTGCCTTAATTCCAGTGATTAACTGGCCTTTTTCGTAGTGGTCGGGATAACCAGCAGACGCGGCCACCACACAAACGGCACTACCGGATCGCCATTGTAAAGAGGGGAAATCAGTTAATTTTTGTTGAGCGCAAGCCAGCAGCAGCGGTGCCAGGGGAGTTTCCAGTAGGGGTAAAACCGCTTGGGTTTCGGGATCGCCAAAACGACAGTTAAATTCGAGAACTTTTGGCTCTCCGGCGGGGGAAATCATTAAACCCGCGTAGAGGACTCCCCGATAGTCAATGCCGCGTTTTTGTAGGGTGGCGACGATGGGGGCGAGGATGTCTCGGTTTACCGCTTCGATAATGGCGGCGGTGGCTATGGGTGCGGGGGCATAAACTCCCATACCGCCGGTATTTTTGCCGGTATCGCCTTCACCGATCCGCTTGTGATCTTGGGCGGGTAGCAGGGAACGAAAGCTGATCCCATCGGTGAGGGTGAGGATAGACACTTCTTCTCCCTCTAGGAATTCTTCCACCACCACTTTAGTAAAGCCACTGGTAAAAAGATCATCGATCGCTTCTAGGGCCGTATCTACGGTTTCGGCGACAATTACCCCTTTTCCTGCGGCTAATCCGTCAGCTTTCACCACAATTGGCGCTCCTTGCTCTCGGATATAAGTTTTTGCTAATTCTGCATCCGTAAAGGTTTCCGAGACGGCGGTGATAACTGCTGCTTCGCTCATTAATTCTTTTGCCCAGGATTTGCTCGATTCAATTAAGGCCCCGGTTTGTGTGGGGCCAAAAACGGCAATTTCTTGGCCGAGAAGATGATCGGTAATGCCGAGGGAGAGGGGATATTCTGGCCCGACAACCACCAGATCGACGCAATTTTCTCGGGCAAAGCGGCTAATTTCGGCAAAATCCTCCATTGCTATGGGGATATTTTCACATTGAGGTAAAATTGCCGTTCCCCCATTACCCGGAATGCAGAACACTTGTTCTACTTCGGGCGATTGCAGCAGTTTCCAAGCCAAGGCGTGTTCTCGACCACCACTGCCGATAACGATAATTTTCACGGATAAACGCAGCCTAAATGACGATGGTTTAATTATCCCCTAGCTCCAGGTCACCATTGGCTAGAAGTTGAGATTACTTAACTTTTTAATCGATTTGACGGATTCAGGAGGCAGGAGTCAGGATTCAGGAGTCAGGAGTCAGGAGTCAGGAGATAGGAGATAGGAGATAGGAGATAGGAGATAGGAGTCAGGAGATAGGAGTCAGGAGATAGGAGATTATTTTATTTATTCTCCCCACACCCCACACCCCACACCCCACACCCCACTTCCCCACTTCCCCACTTCCCCACTTCCCCCCTTCTCCTCTCATAGACAGTCTTAACAAGTAATTTAGATAGCGAACAGCTGATCACTGGATTTGACGGAGACAGGACAAATCAGCTTGACCGAAATGAATACTAAAAGCTACTTGCAGATTTTCTAGGGATTTAACCAACCAAGGCACCCGATCGCAAGAATAACTCTCGTAGTGGTTAAATAGAATCGAAAAACGTTTATCTAAGTGGGGTTTTGCCTTGGGACAGATCAAAATCAACTTGAGCAATAACCCCACAGTCCGAGTTACCCCCATATTGGTGATCATATCCATAAAAATGTAATGATCGGGTTTTTGGCCGCTTTCCACCACCAGATAATTTAACAGTTGGCTAGAAGTACGCAGCATGAGAAATTCACTCGGTTTTTGTTGATCGCAGTGGGGTAGAGTATTTTGCAGGATATCGTCGAGTTTTTTGTTAAATTGCCCCTTGCAGTAGTCTAAGGAGGTAATCAGATAATCGTAGAGGTCATTTTTAAAATCTTTATAGGTAGGGGTATAAACTGTATTCGCCAGAAAATTTTGCGAAAGAGCCTTATGAGTATAATTTCCTGCTACCGTCCCCAGATAATACTTGAGGGCGCGATTTAGTTCCTTGTCATTGAGCAGGGTGGGATTTTCTACCGGTTGAATGATTCTCCCCGCTTCTTCCCTGATTTTTGGGCTATGAGCAACCTGTGCCAAACGTACCTGATAGGTGACATAACGAGAGAGATTTACCTCGAAACGGCTCTCGGTTTTCACTTTAATACGTCTAACGGTTTGTCGCTGTTCTCGGTGACTTTCATCACCGAGTAAATAGTAATCATAGAGATAGGGATAACGACTAATCAGGGTTCCCAGGGAAGCGGCGGTTTTTTCGCTGTATTTGCCGCTAATAATTCTCGCCAGACGCTGCAGCCTAACGTAGTCATCCGAGAGGGTAAAATTTTTGACCAGATGGCCCAAATTATTGGGGATGCTGTAATGTCCAGGAGGTGGGGAGGGCAAATTTTCCAGTAGCGATACCAATTCGGGAATTGCTGGCTGATGGGCGGGCTGCGTTTGCCATCGATTCACTAAAATATGACAGCAGCGGTTAAAGACATGATAAAAACGAATTTCGGCATCCTTAGCCTTGACAAGACGCTCTAGGGCTAAATAAATAGGAGCTTCTCGATAGCCGCCACCTTCGATAAACAGACGACAAAAATCCTCGATTAATTGCTCGGGGGAATCGGTCCTGGCGCGGTCGAGCCAATAATCGTATAGTAGCTGTTCTTCGTCTCTTGTTTGTCTTTGTCCAGTGTTTAGACTAGCCATGGTTATTTGATTCAGCCCTCCTAAATCAGTAAGCGGATGGATTTTAGGGCTATGACCATAAAGGGGTCAATTGTGATTAGATAGTAGATGCTCCCTTCTGAGGATGCCCCTATTTTGGGTCATTGTACTGATCGAGTCGATCCCTTTTAGCTTGGCAAGTTTGGGAAAATTCCCCTTGGCTTACCCGGCCAAGCTTGCGGACTATGCCCAGATTACTAAAAATTTAGGCAGCGTACCCTGCTAATTAAGTTAGCGAAAGGAAACCCCGATTGTATGTGATCTAAGTCACATTTAAACCTAAATCCATCTTCTAGATAATTCGGAATTTACCTAAAATGTCGGATGAATGCCCCCGCTACATTTTTCGACAAGATACTCACCTTTGCTCCCGATGAAATCCGACCAGAATATCAACCGCGGAGCATCGGTTTAATTCTACCATCTGTAGGTAAACTGTGTTATAATTAATTTAACCAATGGTCGTGGATTGTTAGATGCTAGTCGTAGAAGAAGCAAAGCTAAAAAACGGAACCCCAGAGCAATATCACCAGCTTGATGAAGCTATCAAAACTTCTCAGTTTGTGCGTAACTCTTGTGTTCGTTATTGGATAGA
>NZ_JADBTF010000229.1:0-7773 GCF_020246295.1 Microcystis sp. M090S1
GAATAGGCTTTTTCCATACCTCACATTTTAGCATATATTTCGTAAATGTGCTAATATTTAACAGCAAAGCCGCCGTAAAACGGCGGGGTTTCAGACCCAAATTTTCGATGACTCGATGAAACTCTTCAATTGGCCAATGACTATCATGAAGACTCTTGAATTCATACCGTGTTGTTTGATTGAGCACATCTAAATCCCGATGATAGACAATGTAATATTGCGGCTCGTTTTTGAACTGCTGACCAAATACTTTCACCCAACCAAAGGATTTTAAATACACGACCAAACCTTCCTCTGGAATCTCCAAATCCTTTACTGGTAATGCTTTACCTTTCTCTATTGATACTTGGCGATTGTTAGCAATGCCAAAAAGAAAACCGACTTTCTCGTTTCTGAGAAAGTTCAGATTTTCTAGACTTGAATACCAACTATCCCCAGTTATGTATGAGGCGACTCTTTTATCGTTGGGTGTTGGGTTTCCTGAGAATTGAGAGGTTTTCCTTAACATATTTATTCGCTCAACCCAACCTACAGTTTTGTAGGTTGGGTTGACGTAAGGAAACCCAACCATAAACCCAAGGAAACTAAAGTAGGTTGGGTTGACGTAAGGAAACCCAACAATACACCCAAGTAAACCCAACAAAAAGATTCAGACGGATTTAGGTGTTGGGTGTTGGGTTGCGCTTTTCCTGAGAATTGAGAGGTTTTCTTTAACATATTTATTCGCTCAACCCAACCTACAGTTTTGTAGGTTGGGTTGACGTAAGGAAACCCAACAATACACCCAAGGAAACTACCGTAGGTTGGGTTGAACCAAGGAAACCCAACAAGAGACCCAAGGAAACCCAACAAAAAGATTCAGACGGATTTAGGGGTTGGGTGTTGGGTTTCGCTTTTCCTGAGAATTGAGAGGTTTTCTTTAACATATTTATTCGCTCAACCCAACCATAAACCCAAGGAAACTACCGTAGGTTGGGTTGACGTAAGGAAACCCAACCATAAACCCAAGGAAACTACCGTAGGTTGGGTTGACGTAAGGAAACCCAACTATAGACCCAAGGCAACCCAACAAAAAGATTCAGACGGATTTAGGGGTTGGGTGTTGGGTTTCGCTTTTCCTGAGAATTGAGAGGTTTTCTTTAACATATTTATTCGCTCAACCCAACCTACGAAACTTATCCCCCTAATTGTTGTAAAATCTGCATCACCTTTTCATAAGCAGCCATATTATTCTGTTGGAGGAATAATATGGCTGCTTGTTGTAGATCAATTTTTGCTTTTTCGGGTTGTCCTAATATGGCATATAAACCACCACGACCTAAGTAAGCCTTAGCATCATTAGGATTAATTTCAATAGCTTTGTTGTAGTCAGAGAGGGCTAATTCGTATTTTTTTTGCTCAAAGTAAAGAACCCCCCGATTGACGTAAGCCTCAGCTAAATTAGGATTAATTTCAATAGCTTTGTTCCAGTCAGCTAAAGCTAAATCGTATTTTTCTTGGAGACGGTAAAGAACCCCCCGATTGTAGTAAGCCCCAGCAAACTTAGGATTAATGTCAATAGCTTGGTTGTATTCAGAGAGGGCTAAATCGTATTTTTCTTGGAGACGGTAAAGAACCCCCCGATTGACGTAAGCCTCAGCTAAATTAGGATTAATGTCAATGGCTTTGTTCCAGTCAGAGAGGGCTAAATCGTATTTCTGCAAGTTTTTGTAAAGAAGCCCCCGATTGTAGTAAGCCTCAGCATAATTAGGATTAAGTTCAATGGCTTTGTTGATGTCAGAGAGGGCTAAATCGTATTTTTTTTTGTCTTCTTGGTAAAGAAGCCCCCGATTGACGTAAGCCTCAGCAAAATTAGGATTAATGTCAATAGCTTTGCTGTAGTCAGAGAGGGCTAAATCATATTTTTCTTGGAGACGGTAAAGAACCCCCCGATTGTAGTAAAGTATAGCAAAATTAGGATTAATTTCAATGGCTTTGTTGAAGTCATCTAATGCTAATTCGTATTTTTGTAGGTCTTGGTAAAGATTCCCACGATTGTTATAAGCATTAGCATGATTAGGATTAAGTTCAATAGCTTTGTTGTAGTCATCTAATGCTAATTCGTATTTTTGTTGGCGACGGTAAAGAATCCCTCGATTGACATACCAAGCAGCACGGGGAGCGAGATCAATTGCCTGAGTAATCGCCGCTAATCCCTCATCATAGCGTTTTAATTCACTTAATATTCCCCATTTCTCGTTATAGTAATTGGGGTTATTGGGAACCAGAGAAATCGCCTGATTAATCACCGTTAATGCTTGCTCATAATTTTCTCTGGCTTCTCTTTCTGTACCTGCAATTTTTGAGAAGTCACCTAAAAAGCGATAAACTACACTTTGCCGTTGTAAAATACTACTGTGAAACTTCTTTAAATTTTCCCGTTTAGGTAAGGTATTAATCGCTTGTTGCAAAGCTTCTATAGCTGGTTGATGTTCGCGTAATTCAAATAACGCTAATCCCTTACCATACCAGGCTAAATAGACATTATCGGGGTCATTTTGCTTAATCGCTTCATCAAAGGCTTTAATTGCTTCCTGATCCCTTGCTAACCGCCATAATTGTCCCCCCCTTTGTATCCAAATATCCGCCTTCGCATTGGTATTAGGGACAATAACACCAGTAATCGCTTGAATAATTTCTTGTTGTTGTTGCGGACTAACTTGGGGTTGAGCAGTGGTTAATAATTGCGGTTTTACCTTCAATCTTTCTTGCAATCCGATAAAAGTGCTAATAGGAATCCCTAAACTATACCCTAACTGAATTTCCGTTACCCCTGCTCCTTCTGAACGTCCATGAATCCCTATTACTCTCCCCTGAGAGTCTAAGACTGCACCGCCACTCATGCCCCCAAATGTGATGCTGGTATAAACTAATTCATAGCCTTCGGTTAAAGAAGCAACACTTTGTAATGTTCCCCCTTGTTTATTCCTTAAAGGACTTTGGCGGGTTTGTAGTAATCCCCGTTCTTTCTCGTCAATTGTACCGCCACTAAACAACCATTTCGAGGGATTGTCGCCAATTTTGGCGAAGCCTGCGGCAAAAACAAAATCATCGGTATTTGGGTTATAATTCGCTATTTCCGCAACGGGATAATTGTCCAGGCTTTCAAACTGAAAAACTGCTAAATCTACCCCTTCCTGCCGGATGATGGTGCTTTTCTCGATGTTTCGAGTTTTGCCGTCGCTGGTGACGACGGTGTAGGTGTTATCGGGACAAGGTTTACTTGCAGCATCTTGACTTTCTTCCTTCTCACATAATACATGGTCTGCGGTTAAAACCGTGTAAATATTCCCTTTTTTAGCGATAATTACGCCACTTCCATTGGCTGTACTGCTACTATCAATCCGCACGGTGAAACCCTTGGCTTTTGTTTCTAATTCGGCGATATAGTCAGTAGGGGCGGTGGTTTCTATATCGGGGTTCACCTGCGGTAGGGGCAGGTTATAGGCGCTGAGGATTTCGGGACGGATGTAGGTTAATAGGGTATTGATAGAAATGCCCCAGTTAACCGCTCTCATCTGTTGGATTTCTGCGTCTGTGGGTTTTGTACCGTCTTCGTAGATGTAGTTAGAGAGAATCGGATGGGCCGATCGCCCGTTAATACCGATTAACTCATCCTCGAAAAAGATACCACCGCCACTCATTCCCTGCACGATATCGCCACTATAACCGACGCTGTAGCCCTCCCGGAGGGGTCGATCGCTTGTTTGTTCAATTTTCCCGTTATCGGTGGTGTACTGCCCCGTTTCTGCGGAATAACCGGTTACAGTGATATCTAGTTCCGCATCCGGGGAAATGGCGCGAATTTTAGCGATCGGATAATCCCTGGTATCGCTAAACTCCACTAGGGCCAGATCCTTATCTTCCAAAAGGGAATTCGGCGCGATCGAGGCTGTGCGGGTTTGGCCGTCGTGGGTTTGGATCTGTAGGGTTTTCGCGCCGCGGGTAACGTGAGCGTTGGTCAAAACGAGGTATATACTGCCTTTTTTCCCGATAATGATTCCCGATCCCCGATTTATCTCGCTAGTAATCTTAACAGTGACTTGACGGATCGATCGCTCGATCTGCGCGTTTGGGCTGTCTTCCGCCACGATCGCCGGAGCAGAGAAAGGGGATAGCGCTTTAACCGGTACGACGGGCAGAAGTAGGAGACTTAGGAGTAGGGGAAAGGGTTTCAACATGGTTATTATGGGTAAATTCGGGGTAAAACAGCGAAAATTCTAGCGGGTGGGAACGCAATTATTTTGCGGGCCAGCAGATCTCGTACCACAGGGTGCGTCGCGATCAGCGAGTGGTGCTTTGGCGAAAAACTCCGTCATCGAGATATAGGTTTTATCTCCGGAATTCTGGAGGAGCATATCCGAGCTTTTCCCCTCTAGGATGTCCATGAGTTGTTGCAAGACTAAATCTGGATTGTCGTGGGGTTTAAGGGTAAAAAGTTGGCTATTACCATCGCAGGGATCGCCGGATCGTGAAACGCTGCAGATGATCGGGTATCCCTTCGCCCGGCCGGTGGTGAGATAGTTAAAACGCCCTTGATTATATGCTTCCTGGAATTTTTTCGTGACTTCCTCGCAACGAACCGGGGAACGTTTGGAGAAATATTCCGATTTCCAGCCGATAATCCGCACATTGCCGCTCCTTTGGGGAATCCAAGCGAGGGTGGCGGGGATTTTTCCTCCCGATGCGCGATCGAACACCTCTTTACAGAAGAAGGTGACGCGATTCGGGGTGGTCGATTGGCTGAAACCGGGGGCGATACCACCGAGGAGGACAGTGGCGAGGAGGCCGACGCAAGCGAGACGGTGGGAAATATATCTAGAGTTCATAGGGATAGTTCCTCAGAAAATAGGGATTAGAATCGTGATTAGGGTCAAAATGGGATTATTTAAGGGTTAGCGGCGGCGTTGAGGGTGTAGCGACCCGATTCACCCCCTTCGCGAGAGGTAGCCACTAGGATATAAACTCCATCGGCGGGTAATTCGGTTACAAGTCGAGCGTTAAAATCCCCGGGGGCGCGATCGACGCGCTGGTCACTACGGGCGACCTGTGGGTATTTTGTCCCCTCGGAAGATTGGAGAACGCGATAGAGGACAAGATAGGGAGCGATCTCGTTGCTGTTCATATCCAGAACGATTTTCTGTCCGGCACGACCCTCGAACCCGTAATATTGCTCGTTTTGGTCTTTGGTCAAGTTGCCTTGAACGGTCTGACCGTTAAGAGGGAGGGCGAGTAACTGTATCCGATCGTCCTGTCCTAATGTTGAGACGGTGGAGACATCGCCTGTTTTAACTGCGGTGAGGAAAGCTTGCAGGCGATCGAGGGAAACGGCGAAATTAATGCCGCTCTGGGTAAGGCCGATCGGGTTTCCCGCACCGTCGTAAACGTAACTCCCGATATCGCCCGCGACGTTAACCCCCACCACTTCCCCCCGTGAATTCAAAAGCGGCCCGCCGGAATTGCCTTTGTTGATATTAGCGTTGTGTTGCACAATGCCTTTTTCGGGGTCGAGACGGCTGATAATGCCCTGGGTGAGGGTGTTTTGATAGTCCTCGTTTAAGGGTGTGCCGATGGCGAAAACGCTTTCGCCGACTTTGGCGGAGTTCGGACGGGCGAGGGGAAGATAGGGCAGGTTTTGGCGGTTATAAATCCGCAGGACGGCTAAATCCACGCCATTTTTAGCGAAGCCGATCACGTCTGCCGAGGCCTGCTGTCCGTTGGAAAATTTCACCGTCACCACCCGGGGTCCGTCCGCAACAACGTGGGCGTTGGTAATGATGATACCGTCGGGACTGACGAGAAAGCCGCTACCGTGGCCGCTGCCATTTTTGACGGTGACGACGGCGGGGCTGGCTTTCTGATAGACTCTAGAAGCTGTCTGCTCCTGCGCGAGGATGGGTGGAACGTTTTCCATCAGGAAGCCTCCGGGTTGAACGAGTAGGCCAGTGGTGGCCAGTAGCACCGATAGGGTGAAAGTAATTGGTTTCATCGGGTTGGCTCCTCTTTAGTCGAGGGATACTTGCAAGGATGTTATCGTTGGTTTTTTCCCAATTATGCGATCAAGTTTTAAGTCCTCAGATTGCTTTTTTTACAAAAGTTTAGAGGGGGAGAGCGATCGCTCTCCCTTGCAACTTACGCACCTATCTGCCGTAGTGCTTCTATGGCGCTGTTGTACATTTCCGTGTTTCCCTGCTGGCGAAATAATTCGGCGGCCGTTGTTAGATCGGCGATCGCATTTTGTCTCTGGTTAAATGCGAGATGGACGTATCCGCGGAAATGGTAAGCGTAGGCAGCGCGGGGGTTTAGTCGGATCGCGGTGTTCAGGTCTTGAAACGCCGGCCGCCATTGTTCGCGAATCGTGTAAATCATGCCCCGACCGAGGTAAGCTTCGGCATAGTCCGGATCGAGTTCGATCGCTCTGGTGAATTGAGCGAGGGCGAGATCATATTTTTCCTGTTGGATGTAGTTAATTCCCCGGTTAAAGTGGGCGATCGCTTCTTTGTAGTTCGTTTGAGTGATCAGGGTTTCGGCTGGTTGTCGGCTTTCTAGGGCCATAACGGGGCGAACAGTGGCGAGGGTGGAGAGGCCGATTAGGCTGACGGTGGTGAGAAGGGCAAAGGATTTCATGGGTAGTGCCTCGGTGAGGGTGATTTGAGCTTCTACCTAATTCATCGGTTGCTTTTTTGGGAATATGCAGGATAGGGCGATCAATTTTTTTGGCGTTGTCAGATCAGAATAGGAAAGATGCCATGCAATCCTTGCTATCAAAGTAAGGAAACCCAACAATAGACCCAAGGAAACCCAACAAAAAGATTCAGACGGATTTAGGTGTTGGGTTTCGTTCCGATGACCCAACCTAGGAAAGGATGCGATCGCTTTTCGTTCTCTAAAACAGTGATCGCACCAAGATGACAAGCACTGTAGCATAACCCACCGAATATTATAAAATTGATGGTGCGTTACATTTCATGCTTGGCCAAATCCGGCAAAATAAGCTTTAACCTCATGCCAGAAATTTTCAGACTGGAAGGCTATGTTTTCTTTTTCTATGCCAATGAAGGCAATGAACCCATGCACGTTCACGTTCGACGGGGCGGCGGATATGCTAAATTTTGGCTAGAGCCGCTAGAATTGGATTATGCTAAAGGTCTAAAAACCAAAGAAATTGTTCGGGCTGAAGTTATCATTACAGAAAATATAGAAATAATACGGAGGAAATGGCACGATGTATTTGGTACATGAAAGCATAGTAAAAGCTCAAAAAGTTTGGGTTGAAGATAAATGGATTTGTATTCGTTTAGAAGACGATAGAGAAATTCGTTTTCCTGCTTATAAAAATAAACGCTTATCAAAAGCAACCTTTGAACAATTAGCAGAGGTTGAGTTAATTTGTGATGGCACGGGATTACATTGGGAAACCTTAGATGAGGATTTGTCCATCATTGGCATTTTAGAAGGAAGATTGGGTGCTTAAATGTTAAATGCTTAAAAAAAATCGGCTCTACCGAACCTAGTAATCATAGCAATTACCGTCGGTTGGGTTGACGTAAAAAAACCCAACAAAAAGATTCAGACAGATTTAGGTGTTGGGTGTTGGGTTGCGCTTTTCCTGAGAATTGAGAGGTTTTCTTTAACCTAAGTAGCTGGTTATAATTAAATTAAAAATGGATTTTAGGTTCGATCCCCCCTGCCCCCCTTGATAAGGGGGGTGCCGATAGGCGGGGGGATCCCCCC
>NZ_JADBTF010000023.1:0-3424 GCF_020246295.1 Microcystis sp. M090S1
AACAGAGTAAAACTGGGGCGGCAGGTGCGGAACCCCGCAAGGGAAAGAAGCAGAAACCTAAATCGTGAGGTTTGGGAATCACCGTCCGTTTTACGGCGGCGAGGATGTCAAGAGTTTGTATCGTTTTGTAAACGGCTTCCCGTATTCTAACGGAGTTTTTTCCCAATCTGGCAAGGGAGCGGCAAGTGGCAAGCTTTTTTCAGTGATCAGTAAACAGTAATCAGTGACCAGTGAAAGATAAGCTGCCCGCGCATTTAAATTGCTTGTGGAGATGAGATACTCTTTACTGTTGGCTCTTGCAAGAGTAAAGAGATTGGGGGAAGATTCGGCTAATCTAAGAATAAGCGGTTAAAATGCGTCTTAGCTTATCAAGGAAAACTAGAATTGTCTATGAACACATTCACTCCCCATCAAATTGTTAGTTTATTCTGCAAAAATCGAACTTTATACGGAGAAGTAATTCAGGTGATCGAAAGTCGTTCGGCTCTTTGGGTGCGTCCTCTTTGGTTAATTGTAGCCGATAATTTTGAGACAATTGATGTGCGGGAAGGTTCCGATTTAATTCTACCTATCAACTTATTTAACCCCGCCTTAGACACGGAAGTTTTACCCCTATTTTCTCAAGCAATTAAAGATAATTATATCGCCAATATTTCCTATCCTCTCCAGGACTTTGTGCAGAAAGTTTGTCAAAGTTATCCCGAATATTTTCAGAAAAATATATGATTGATGAAGGTTACGTCAAATACAATTGTACTTGGATTCCTGACCATCCCTTAATAAGCTCAGAGATTGCAGAATTAAATTATTGGCGCAATCGCCTCTATCGATTAGGATTAATCGGTCAATACGATAACGGAATCGGTTTTGGGAATGTGAGTCAACGAGGAAAAATAGACAAAGAAATTATGATTTCTGGCACTAACACCGGGGGAATCCCAGTATTAAATGAATCCCATTACACCACAGTTATAGACTACGATTGGCAAGAAAATCGGGTCACTTGTCGGGGAACAATCGCCGCTTCTTCAGAAACTCTCACCCATGCAGCGATTTATGAAGCGAATCCCCAGATTAATGGGGTGATTCATATTCATCATCGCCCCCTGTGGCAAAATTTGATGTATCGAGTGCCGACCACTCAAGAAAATATCGCCTATGGAACCCCAGAAATGGCCGCAGAAATTATCCGTTTATGTCAAGAAGAGCGTCTAGAGGAGCAACAAATTTTAGTGATGAGTGGTCACGAAGAAGGAATTATCGCCTTTGGTCAAGATTTAGAAAAAGCGGGCAATTTATTATTATCCTATTACTGGCAATCTCAAGCATCTTGAAAGTGACCTCCTCTCCAACTCACCACCCGGGAGACAAAAGCGGTTTTGATTTAGTCGTTTTCATGTTAACTTATTCTGTAGATTTTCGTTTTTGAGGAATGCCATCGTGATCGACATCTTCCATCATCTATCTGTCTCGATCGACTTTTCACCTCTTACCAATGTCTTGATGACTATTTCGGATCAAGACGTGGATATCATCGGGAATTTCCAGAAATCCTTCTCAAATTTCGTCAAAACTGGGCAAGCATGGGCCTTATTAATCGGTTTGGTTGTCGGTTATCTGTTTCGAGGTTTTACTTCTTATTAGCTTTTCGCCTATCAGCATTCAGCCAGAGTGAGCAATTCTTGCTATTCTTATGCTTGTAGAGTTGGAGATTTTTCTAACCTGAAGCGGTAATGCTATCAGCACCGGATTATTCCCAAAAATTGTCCAGCATATTTTGGTTAACTTTATACACAATAATCTAACGAAAACAGTGACAGCAAAGAAAACTTGGAGCGATCGCTTTGAAGGTAGTCTCCATCCTACGATCGTAGAATTTAACGCCAGTATTGGCTTTGATATCGAATTAATCGAGTATGATCTCACTGGATCGATAGCTCACGCTAAAATGCTCGCCTATACGGGTATTATCAGCCCCGAAGAAGCAGATAGTCTCGTCTCTGGATTGGAACAAATTCGTCAAGAATACCGCACCGGCAACTTTAACCCCGGCATCGATCAAGAGGACGTGCATTTTGCCGTGGAACGTCGTTTAACCGAGATTGTGGGAGATGTGGGCAAAAAACTGCACACGGCCCGTTCGCGGAATGATCAGGTAGGAACGGATATACGTCTGTATCTTAGACAACAAATCGATGATATTAGGCAAGAAATTCGCAATTTTCAGCAAGCTTTAGTCAATCACGCCGAAAACCATCTGGAAACCCTGATCCCCGGTTATACCCACCTGCAGCGCGCTCAACCGATTAGTTTAGCCCATCATCTCCTAGCTTATTTTCAAATGGCCGAACGGGATCACCAAAGATTAGGAGAAATTCGCGCCAGGACTAATATTTCGCCCCTAGGATGCGGGGCCTTAGCCGGGACTACCTTTCCGATTGATCGTCATTACAGCGCCAATTTACTCGATTTTGAGCAGGTTTATAACAATAGTCTCGATGGAGTTAGCGATCGGGATTTTGCTATTGAATTCATGACGGCCGCTAGTCTGATTATGGTACACCTGAGCCGTTTGAGCGAAGAAATGATTCTCTGGTCTTCCCAAGAATTTAGTTTTATCACTCTCACCGATAGTTGTGCCACGGGATCTAGCATTATGCCCCAGAAAAAAAATCCCGATGTTCCCGAATTGGTGCGCGGCAAAACAGGGCGGGTTTTTGGGCATTTACAGGCGTTATTGACCTTAATGAAGGGTTTACCCCTGGCCTATAACAAAGACTTGCAGGAGGACAAGGAGGCGTTATTTGATGGCGTTAAAACCGTGCGGATTTGTTTGCAAGCGATGACGGTACTTTTAGCCACCGGAATTCAATTTAAAACTGACCGATTAGCTAATGCGGTTGCGGAAGATTTTTCTAATGCAACGGATGTGGCGGATTATTTAGCCAGTAAGGGGATTCCCTTCCGAGAAGCTTATAATTTAGTCGGGAAAGTCGTTAAAAGCAGTTTGGCAGCGGGTAAGTTATTGAAAGATTTAACCCTGACGGAATGGCAAGAATTACATCCAGCTTTTGAGGCCGATATCTATGACGCGATCGCTCCTCGTCAGGTGGTGGCAGCCCGTAATAGCTATGGTGGCACAGGTTTTGAACAAGTGCGATCGGCTTTAATTCAAGCTAAAGCCATTCTCGATCATCGAAAATTTGCGTCTGAAACCCCGCCGTTCTAGGTTGGCTTTACTGTTAAATACTAGCGCATTTACACGATATATGCTAGAATGTGAGACATGGAAAAAGCCTACTCGTTCCGATTTTACCCCACACCCGAACAAGAGTCGCTATTGCGGCGCACTTTGGGCTGTGTAAGATTGGTTTACAATAAGGCACTCCATCTCAGAACACAAGCATGGTACGAAAGACAAGAA
>NZ_JADBTF010000230.1:0-6248 GCF_020246295.1 Microcystis sp. M090S1
AACATCATGGGGTTACTTTGGTGCAGATGCGAATGGTTATGATCGTGGTCAGTTTGCTGACGTTAATGGTGATGGAAAGCAAGATTATGTTGTGGTCTGGAATAATGGTGGTAAGCGAAATTTAGATACTTATATTGCCAAAGCAGATGGTACATTTAATGAAATAGTTAATACGACCTCATCGAGTGGATTCTGGGCAGATCCTAGTGGATATGATCGGGGAAAGTTTGCTGATGTTAATGGTGATGGAAAACAAGATTATATAGTAGTTTGGAATAATAGTGGTAATCGCAACATCGCCAGTTATTTAGCTAAAGCAGATGGTACATTTAATGAATCGGTTAATACAACATCATCGAGTGGATTCTGGGCAGATCCTAGTGGATATGATCGGGGAAAGTTTGCTGACGTTAATGGTGATGGAAAACAAGATTATGTAGTAGTTTGGAACAATGGCGGCAATCGCAATATTGCTACTTATTTAGCCACAAAAAATCTTGACAATCTCCGCGATCAATACTTCCCTGAACTCAACAACCCCACCACCCTCGCCACCCTTCAACAACAAATCAGCGACCAACAAACCCAAACCCAACAACAAATAGAACAACTTAAAAACAGCATCAGCCAAAAACAAGCCCAAGCCGCCGCTTCCATCTCCCAAGCAGACTGGTATCAAGAAAAATCCGCCTTTTATTGGGAACGAAGCCGTAAACAAGGACCCACTTGGATTGAATGGCGTAGCTATCAAGAAAAGAAATGGTACGGAAGAAAACAAACCAAACAACAAGCTATCACCCATGTTGACCACGATTGGATTATCTGGGACACCTACACCAAACAAGCGACCGCCCTCCGAGAACACGCCGCCCAACTCCTTAAAGGAGTCGAAACCGACACCTTAAATAAAGATACCACCACCACCATCCTCGACCAATGGAATAAAGCCAACGCCGTCGCCAATGAAGCCGCCCTCAGCCAAAGCGAATTTATCCACCTCCTGCAACAACTGGAAGCAGAAAGAAAACTCAGCGAAGACAAAATCGCCCAAATAAGTGACTGGGAAAAACTCCTCCCCATCCTGCAAACCCAACTCGAAATAGCCACCCAAGATGCAGCCACCGCCACCGCCAATATTCAAAAAGAAACCGGCGAATACCAAACCAGTAAAGACAACTACCTAACCGCCCTCAACAGCGTCCTACAAAAACGCGCCGAACTGCAAACCCAAACTCAACTCCTGCAACAAGACATCACCACCGCCAAAAATTGGGTGACACAACAAACCATCTACCTCACCGATGAACTCACCCAAACCCAAACCCTCATCACTCAACTGCAAACCGAGCGGGATTTGATCCCCCCAACCCCCCTTGATAATGGGGGCGACGAAAACCTCACCAAAAAAGCCCAATTAGACCAATCCATCCAACTCCTCATCCAAAAACAAACCGTCCTCACCTCCCAACAAGCCAGCCTCATCCAAAAACAGACCCTCCTCTCAACCCAAGAACAGGTACTCCTCACCGAGTATCAACTCCTTGATGCGACCCTCGCCAGCCCCGATAAAGACACCAGTACCCTCGAAAAACAACTCATTGACACTCGTAAAACCCTCGCTGAAGTCCAAAAACTCGCCGAACAAGCCGAAGCCAGTAGCCAAGCTTTAACCGCAGTCATGGATGACCTGCAAGCCTCTCTCTTGCTGCAAAACGACAAATACCTCTCCGCCATCAAAGATAAACAACAGGGACTCAAAAAACTCCTAGAAGCCACTGAACTCGAAAAAAATTATACCCTCCAAGCCACTACTAAACGCCAAGAATTAAACGGCATTGAAAGCCAACTGCTGACTATTCTTAAACAGGCAAATGATGCCGGAAGCAAAGAAGCCGCCCAACTTCTGGAAGTTGCCAACGCTAACAATATGGCTACTGCCGCCGAACTTTATTACAAAGATTATCGAGATTTAGCCAACGATAAAGGTGGCGGTTGTTCAGGAGGAATTGCCCGACCCGAAGATTTAATCTTAGCCGATAAATACTATGCCGAAATGCAGCAATATCGGCAACTGCAACAACAGGCGCAACAACAAGCCAGCCAATTTACCGCCCTTCGTCAAGCTGCTGAAAATCAAATTACCCTCTTAGAAGGACAAAAAACCCTCGCCACCCAAGAATTGGCCCAACTTCAACAAAGTATCGGCAATTCTCAAGAAGCAATTGAGGCCCATAAACAAGAAATCGCCGTTGCTGAATTTCGTATAGATGCCCTATCCCAACTGAAAGACTGGACAAATCAAACCTTATTGCAAGTTCTTTCCGTTGAAAAATTCAACTTAGCGCAGGCACAATTAGAACAAGAAATCGCTGAAAAACGCGGTCAATTGCTTGATGATGCGGTGGCAGCCCAGTTAGAAAAACAACGGTTAGATATTCAACGCGATCGTCAAATTGCCGTCACCAAACTTGAACAATTAAACCAACTTAACACCGAAGAGACCCTCCAGCAAGCGATTAATAACCTCCGCACCGACTTAGGGATTAACCCGATTGCCAATATCATCACCCAAGCTGACTATAAAGGACAACTCGCTGGCATCTTAGCCGATTTAGATGCCCTCAAACAAAAACAGCCCAACTTACCTGCTGAATTGGAGAGCATATTAACAGCAACTCGTCAAGATATTCATGCTGCTTTACAGGGGAAAGAAGCCGCAACGATTCAGGATAATTTACTGAAAACGGTTGATGGTTTAATTGAGCAGAATAATAAACTTAACACTGAAATTGCCAAATTAGACCAAGAAGAACAGCAATATTTAGGCATTCTGAAACAAGCAGAAACCGACATCGAGGGAGCGAGTAAAGCTCTTTATGAGGAGATTCAGAAAACAGGGGTATTAACTCAAGAAAAAGAGTTACTCAGTCAGCAGAATTTAGAGATTCTCTCTAAGGTTGGCTATGCTCAAGGTGCGGTTGATTTATCCGATGATTTAGCGCGACAGTCTCAACAGCTTTTAAGTCAGATTATTGAGGGGCGAGTTAAAGAAAGAGAAATCAGAAAGAAAGCCTTTACCAATGAAGTTTTAGGGACTGCTGCTCTGATAATTAGCACTATTGCTGTTGTTATGACCGCAGGTGCATCCTTAGCTGCTGGTACTCTCGTTCAGACGGCTCTTAGCACTACTTTATCAGCAGTTAGTGCATCTTTAAGTGCTGTTCAGGCAGCTTACAATGGAGATTGGCAAGGAGCAATCTTTAACGCAGGAATGGCAGTTATTAGTGCTTATACTGCTGATCTTCAGTTTTCTAAGGAAGCAATTCTCGCATCTAAAACTCTTAGTCAAACTGAACAACTGGCACAAATAGCAAAATTAGGATTAGATCAAGGCATTCAATATTATCAAAATATTAATACTGTAGCATCTGGTCTTTATTATGGTTATAAGGCTATTGAGTCGGGAGATAATCTAACAGGATTTTTGAACTTTTTTAGTGCTGCTATTCCTGTGTCTGGCTTATCTCAATATAGCTATTTATCTCAAGCAGCTTTAAGTATTAATAGTGGCGTTAATTTAGCCGAAGAAGATAATTGGTTAGCTGCAACATCTAGTTTCTTAAATGCTGCGGTGACACTAGGAAAAAATTTAGATTTTATTGCTAACAATACCTTAGCAAGCGAAGTCACCGATATCCTTCGTTCTGTTGAACTATCGGTAAACTTAGTCGCAGGAATCAACACAATAGCAGATGACGGAAGCTTGGAAGGATGGTTACAAGGGATTCAACAAATAGCCAATGGTGCGATTAATTATAGTAAATATGAACCCCCTAAAACTTCTCCTATTGAACTTGAGTCTATTGATCAAGAAACTATTAAACAATTAGCAATTAAGATAACAGCAAATAGCCCAAGCTCAGAATCACTAAACGTCAAAGAAGTAGAAGAAGTTTTATCTGGTATAATACAGCGTCTAAAAAATTTCGATTTTACTCAAATGTCATCTAGTGATTTTACTAAAGAAGAATTACAGCAGACATTTTTAAGTTGGATTATTTTCAATCCAAAAGTAACAGCACAACAACTGATAGCGACAAGCAAACTGACAATACAAAAATTCCAAACTAACGAAGAAGAAATTAAAGAACACAATTATTTTAAGGATAAATATCGAAACTATGAAAGTTTTTCAGCACATCAAGATGCTAGAGCTATTTTACACTTTTTAACAGGCATTCCCGTAGAAGAAATATCAAAGCATCAAGCAGGACTAGGAATTACAGGAATAGAGAAATATGGTTTAAATTTGGAAGCCACTTTAAGTGATAAATGGAGACAAAGAACAGCATTCCATGATGTTACTTCTACTCTCGACCTTAAATTTAATGAAGAATCTAATCAAACAAACATAAAAGTTCCAAGTTTTAATAAATCTGTTTTTGGCGTTGAGAGTATAGTATTGTCAGCAATTACAGGAGTTGGAATACCTGGAACAGTTGAAGAAATTTTTGATTTTGATTTAGAAGCAACAACTGGTTTAGTAGATATTCTCTTTCAATTAGCGATTAAACCTATTACTTGGACAACAACGCAGATAGATCCCTTGATCGTTGATTTAGATAACAATGGAATCAAACTCATTAATCTTGATAATTCCTTAATTCGTTTTGATATTGATGCAGATGGTTATTCAGAAAATGTTTCATGGACAAATGACGGATTGTTAACTGTTGACTTAAACCATGACGGTACAATCAATAATATTACCGAAATCTTCTCAGAATACTTTAAAGACGGATCAGCCAATAGTGGACTAGAAGCCTTAAAAACCTACGATACTAACAATAACGGCATCATTTCCAGTACAGATACCCAATTTAATCAAATTCTCGTCTGGCAAGACCTAAATCAAGACGGTATCAGTCAACCCAACGAACTGAAAACCCTAGCGCAACATAATATTACCAGTATTAACCTCAACGCGATCGCATCTGAAACCATCCAAGACGGCAATATTATCAAAAAACGCTCATTCTTCAACCGCGCTGATGGTACTGGAGGGGAAATCTCTGATGTCGCCTTCCTTGTCACTCAAACCGGTTTTAAAGTCATTCAAACCGCTACAGGTATCCAAATTGTCGCAGAAAATGATCAAGCTGCCTCCTTATTAATTCATAAACAAACAACCCCATTAAATCTTAATATTGCTACCGCTAACGTACAAGTGGCCAGCGGTAACACTGGTAACGATACCCTCTACACCACTGACACCCATGATGTCTTCCTTTCGGGAGAAGCAGGTAACGATAAATTGACAGGAAATAGCGGAAATGACTGGTTAATTGGCGGTGAAGGTGCAGATCAAATCATAGCAGGTGCAGGAGACGATTTACTTTACATCGACGCACAAGATACCCTGATTGACGGAGGCGATGGAACCGATATTGCTATTGTCACCACATCTAACGGAATTACCCTAGATTTAGGTACAACTAAATTAGAAATGGCGCTGGGTAACGACGGTAACGACACCTTCACCAACTCCAGTACCGTCAGTGTCACCATCGATGGAGGTAAAGGCGACGATACCATTAAAGGAGGATCTGGTGATGATTTACTGATAGGGGGAGAAGGAAGCGATCGCCTTCAGGGAAATTTAGGTAATGATACTCTACAAGGTGGTAGTGGACAGGATAGCTTTTTCTTTGGTGCTAATAACGGTCAAGATCGAATCGATGATTTTGACATAGCTACCGAGAAAATTATCATTGATGGGAGTTTAGGATTCACTTCAGCCGCTCAAGTATTCAATACTTTCAGCCGTCCGTTCGACGCTCAGAATAAACTGCTTATTGATGTTACCCGATTTACCTTAAGTGCTGGTAACACTATTGATGTCATTCACGATTCCAATACTAACCCTTCACAGACTCCCTTAACTGCTGCTAATTTTGTTATTAATGGAATCATCGGTCAACCTTACACCCCAATCGAAGCTTTCGGTAACACCAAATTAGTCCAAGACACAACTAACAAACTCTACGCACAAATTGGCAATAATAACCCCATCGCCATCAAAATTGGTGCAACTCAGATTACCACAAATATCTATCCAGGTTGGCAAACTCTAGCAGCAGAAACCGTCAACGGAGTCAATCAAGTTTTATGGAAATATAACGATGGTAATTATCTCCACTTGTGGAGTTTAGATAATAACTGGAATTGGCAATCTTCCACCGGATGGT
>NZ_JADBTF010000231.1:0-4231 GCF_020246295.1 Microcystis sp. M090S1
CTTTTTCCATGTCTCACATTTTAGCATATATTTCGTAAATGTGCTAATATTTAACAGTAAAGCCGTCGTAGAACGACGGGGTTTCAGACCCAAATTTTCGATGACCAGCAGCCGTAAGTAACTTAACCAGAAGTTGGGATTGCGAGTCCTCATCAAGCAATAATCTTAGGCTCAACACTAATCCCCTTTGCTTCCAGACGGTGGCGTTCTTCTTCCGCTTCTTGCTTGAGTAGCTGCTGATTAGCCCCGCAGTAGTCAATTGCCTCATAGATAGCAGCCAAAGGTAACTCCCAATTAAGAGCTGCTTCTTGAGGAGTCATCTGGTTGACAATCATATCTGACCAGACATCAAAAGCTTTCAGCCTCCTACCTTGAAAATAAAGCTGTTGTCGCCAGGAATGAGGACGTTTCTCTAAATACTGCCATTGAGTTTTTGCCGCGTTAGTAGTCATGCTGATGTCTTGATCAAAGCTGGTATCCCTAGTTTATCAGCTACAGAAGCAGCGCACCGTCGAAGGCGGCTCTCTTCGAGATCGCGCTAACCCAATGTTGTTTGGTGTTGTAACCCAATCGGATTCAGAAAATCCTATCTTCCTGTTTTTTGACCTCAGCAAGATCATAATTCATCTGGAGGCGCAGCCAGAAAGCAGGGGTGCTACCGATTGTCTTTGACAAACGCACAGCCATTTCCGGGGAAATCCCCGCCTTGCCATTGATTAGGTTAGATAGTCTAGAGCGTGACACGTTCAGCATTTTTGCCGCAGCCGTAACGGTCAATTCAAGCTCTTCAATCGAACTTTTGACAATTCTGCCCGGATGTACGGGATTTTTCAGGGTCATCATGTTTTTTCCCTCAATGATAATCTACAAGGTCAATGTCGAGAGCGTTTCCATCTTCACCCATCACCCATCCTCAAAATCCCCAAATCACTGAAAATCCTGATGCTGACAAGGAAGTAGTGCAGATACCAGCGTAAGCCATGAGGGAGAGGAATGTAAAGATTTATTAAATATAGAGAAATTGCGGCATGAGATATGATCGATATGGTTGCCTATTAGTCTAAGTCAAATGAACATTGAACAAGTTATCATTAAAAACCTAAGAAAACTTCCCTTAGAAAAACAACAAGAAGTGTTATCCTTCACCGAATCTCTCACCTCAAGAATTTCCCTCCCTTCCCCAGATTATAGTCTCACTCCCCAGGAAAAAGCTCAAAAATGGCAGAAAGTAATCGCTAAACTTCCTAAAACAAGTGCGAATTTACCTGATGAAGCTTTACACCGTGACACTATGTATGAAGACTAATGACTCAATATTTACTGGATACTAACATTTTGCTTCGGGCGGCTGATACGTCTTCAGCAACTTATTCTCTTGCTAATAATGTAATTACTCAAATCGTTGAAACAGCTAATGAATGTGTTATTATTCCTCAAGTTTTAATTGAATTTTGGCTAGTTGCAACCCGCCCCCTTGATGTTAATGGTTTAGGTTGGACTCCAGCACAAGCTACAAATTATGTCAATGATTTATTAGATAACTTTACATTAATTGCAGAAACGCCGGATATTTTTCCCCTTTGGTTTCAATTAGTCACCATCTACAACATTAAAGGAAAACGCACTCATGATATTAGGCTTCTTGCTGTTATGAAAGCTTCTAACATTACCCATTTATTAACCTTTAATCCTGATGACTTTATCCCTATTCCCAATATTACCATCGTTCATCCTCAAGATTTCATTAATTCCCAATAATTAGGCAGCAAATCCGACATACCGCACCACAATCCCTCACGGAAGTGGATAGTTCACCTGAAAAGGGGAAAAACAGGGAAAAACACCTGAGACTCCTTCTTCTGTGAATCACTGTCTTATGGCGAAAGGAGAAACAGCAGTCTAGAAAAAAGTTCTGGTATTATTTATAGACATCGCCGCGAGGTTTAATAGTTGTAATGATCTATAGATTGTTGTCTCTATCTTCAAAAAACAACACTCGATACTTACCTACTCGCAATCTTAGTTCATCTCTTCCGTAAAGGGGTTTAATATCTAATTTTGTAGAATCCGAAATCAAAGTATCCAAAGCTTCAAGAAGACGAATTTGATCATTTTTAGGCATCCTTTCTAAGTAGCGCTCTGCTTGTCTAAGTAGAATATAATCAGCCAAGTTTATCTCCAAATAATTTGTATTTTAATTCTGTTGAAGTGATTCCAGTATCTCGACCGGATAAATAATCTTGCCATGCTGCTTGGCTTTCAGCAAGTTCTTCGGCTGGAATGATCTCATCGTCATCTTTTGGCGCTACGGTCGGCTTGATGATAGTTTTTAAATCCTCTAAAAGTCGCAACTTATCCGTAAGGGGAAGATTCTCTATTTGGCTGAGGATTTCATAGTAAGTTGTCATAGACCTTGATCGTATCAGATAATCCGAACACACCTCAAATAATACCACATCCAGATACTAACCAAAAATGGTAAAAGCGGTGGGCTGTTCACAACCGACTTGGTTCTGCGGTTTCTTTATCGGGATTAAGAGAGGAATGTAAAGATTTATTAAATTGTAGCTTTTAATACAGTTGTGGGGGGGGGAATGTGTATTGTTGTTTTGTCCGCCTTTGGTGTTGGGTTGTTGCTTAATCTGGCCGCAAGAAGGCGATCGCACTTTGAGGAGATACATTAATGAAAACAAGTGTAATATACATAACGGCTGTATTAACTTTATTGGGACTAACTGTGTCTCGACAAGCTAAAACATTTAACTTAAGTGAAAACAAAGACTTTTTAATAGCTCAATCTGGTCAAGTATATAAGTGTATAAATGATCATGGCAGATTTTCGATAGTGCCAGGTATTCCTGGTGCAACTTCCAGTAGGGTCAGTTGCCTGATCCCCGTGAAATCGGTAAAAAGATGTATGTACAAAAGATTTCTTGATAAAACTTTCCATCGTTGTTCTTTAGCCATACCAGCTTTAGATGGTGTTCCAGTCAATACATATTATTCCATAGGAACAACTGCGGGACTCACAACATTGTTTACTATCGATTAATTTACAGGAATATCTATCCATGTATCGATTAGTGTGGGAATCTCTGATACCTCAATATTTTTGAGAACTTGTTTCATGGCTTAAGTAGGTGCATCTACATCTTTCATTGTACCTTATCTAATCATATCTACATATCTAATAGTGTTCCTCAAATTATAACTTTCCTCCTCGCTCTCGGCACTATCGGCGCAGCTTCAACCCTGAAGCGCAAACTAAAATCATCCCAATCTACCGAAAAAGAAACCACAAAAGTAGGATAAATTACTTCTAAAAATACCATAAATGCCCCTTCATTTAGTCAATTGAGGGGTTATTTTTTGTGTATTGTTTATTGTCTATTATTTAATTGCTGCTAACTAATTGACAACAAGAGCGTTTTTTTATGGTAAAATGGTTGGCCTAGTGTAGATATAGTAAAAGTTGAAATGTCTGTCACCCATATTAATAATCTTCAAGACCAGATTTTGCAAAGTATTAAGACTTTACCGCTAGAAAAACAGCAACAAGTCCTTGAATTTGTCAAATCCTTACAAAGAAATTCACGTTTTCAGAAATGGGACAATATTTCAGATGCAGAAGCACAATCGTTACAAAATGAATTTGCTCAAGAGGATATTAGCTTTTCAGAAAGTATTTTACCCGATTATTTATCTCACCTTGAACAAGAGGATAAGGAATAAATGCGAGGCGATATTTATCTAGCTGATTTGAATCCGAGTCGTGGTTCAGAACAAGCTGGTATTCGACCTGTTATTATTGTCCAACATAACAATATTGATCGCTTCACTAGCACTGTTGTTGTAATTCCATTAACCAGTAATTTACGTCGCGCACAAATTCCTGGAACAATGGTTATTCCCGCAGGACAAGGAGGCTTAAATCAGGAATCAGTAGCCTTATGTTATCAAATTGTTGTTATTGATAGACAACGACTTCAGAGACAGTTGGGGACACTTTCTTCTAGTTATTTACAGCAATTGGAAGAGGTGATGCGATACACATTAGATTTAACATAAAACCCTAATATGAATGTTTAATTAGGGTTTGCTGAAAAAGTACGGGCGAAGCATTCGGGCAATAACCTATCGGTGAAACCGTAGATTTTTTATCCGAATGCTTCGCCCCTACAGGACGCGGGCCGATGAAGACGCAAGGTTTTGAAGCACGATTCTCTCAAAA
>NZ_JADBTF010000232.1:0-3882 GCF_020246295.1 Microcystis sp. M090S1
CAAAAACGGCAAAAATAAGAATTAAATTGCATAAAATCTGTAAATAGACCATTTAACTGATTATTATTCATTCTTAATTCTCCTGACTACTGACTACTGGCTACTGATTCCTAATCCTAACAACAATTTTTGATTTTTACAAGAGGTCTAATATGTTTCAAAATAGCTCTAGGGAAGTTAATGTTCTCCCAGTGGACGAACATAATCAAAAATTAGTTAATTATGTTCATCCTGCCGATTGGGTCAATCCACAACCCCAAGATTGTTATGATTTAGTCGTCATCGGTGCGGGTACTGCGGGTTTAGTTGTAGCGGCGGGGGCGGCGGGTTTAGATATAGGTTTAAAAGTGGCTTTAGTGGAAAAACATCTCATGGGGGGAGATTGCCTCAATTTCGGTTGTGTTCCTTCTAAATGTCTGATTCGTTCCTCTAGAATTATCGGGGAAATTGAGAAAGCCAAAAAATTAGGAATTGATATTGGAGATACTAGGGTAGATTTTGCCAGAGTCATGACCAGAATGCGGCAAATTCGCGCCGATATTAGTCATCATGATTCGGTGCAACGTTTCCAAAAACTAGGTATCGATGTCTTCTTCGGTAGCGCTCGTTTTTTAGGACAAAATGCCGTGGAAGTCGCGGGAAAAACCCTCGCTTATAAAAAAGCCGTCATTGCCACTGGTGCTGGGGCCTTTCATCCCGATATACCCGGACTAAAAGAAGCGGGATTTTATACTAATGAAACAATTTTTTCCCTAACAGAATTACCTCCCCGATTAGCTGTTATCGGTGGCGGGCCGATTGGTTGTGAATTAGCCCAAGCTTTTCAACGGTTAGGCGCGCAGGTGATTTTATTTCATAATCATTCCCATCTTTTGAATAAAGAAGACCGAGAAGCGGCCGAAATTATTGAGAATACTTTGCTGCGGGAAGGAATGCAATTGATTCTCTGCTGCCAAATTGAACGGGTGACAACAAATGAGCGGGGTAAAACCATTGAATATACAAGCAACGGTCAAGGAGCAACTATCACCGTTGACGAGATTTTAGTCGGTGCGGGCCGGGAGCCTAATGTGTCAGGATTAAATTTAGAAGCGGTAGCCGTGGAATACGATACTCGTCGGGGAGTCAAAGTTAATGATTATCTGCAAACTACTAACCCGAAAATTTATGCGGCCGGTGATATCTGTATGGATTGGAAATTTACCCATGCCGCCGATGCGGCCGCCCGTATTGTGATTAAAAATACCCTCTTTTCTCCCTTCGGTTTCGGACGCTATAAGCTCAGTAATTTAGTTATGCCTTGGGTCACTTATACCGACCCAGAAATCGCCCATGTGGGCATGGATGAAACCCAAGCACAGGCCCGGGGATTGGCCACTAATACTATTAAAATTCCTTTGAGTATAGTCGATCGAGCTATCACTGATGGGGAAACAGCAGGTTTTTTAAAAATTATTCACAAACAAGGCTCCGACCAAATTTTAGGAGCCACTATCGTCGCCACCCACGCCGGTGAGATGATTTCTCAAATTACCACCGCTATGGTTGCTAAAATCGGACTGCGTAAACTCTCTCTTGTTATTCATCCCTATCCCACCCAAGCGGAAGCGATTAAAAAGGCCGCCGATGCCTATCGCCGAACTCTCTTGACTCCTAATAGTAAAAAACTCTTGGAATTGTTGACTAAATTATCGCGTTAAAATCAGTTATTGCCACCGGAGAACTGCGGCAGAACTTTGAACAATTCTGGCGGGAAGCTGCCGCGCAGTTGGGAAACGCCCAATCCCTCACCGAACGGGGGTCGGGGAAATGGCAAGAGTACCAGTTGGAGAAATACCAACCCCTGACGCAGCTCTGCCCTTTTTAGAATACAAGTAAACGGTGAAAACCTTCTTGCTCAAAATGGCGATCGGTGGTTAATGCTTCATTAATATTGAACTGACGCATCAATAAAAAGCTAACTGCATCACATAAGGAATAAGTCTTATCTTGCCGTGCCATCAATAGTTTGACCGCAGCACGATGTAAAGGCTCATCTATCCAAACTGTCTCGATATCTGGATTTTCTAGCAAATCGGTGATAAATTCTAGGGTAGCTAAACGCGGGTAACGCCGAACTTGAGCTAGAGCAACTAACTCTGCTAAAACGTAACTGTGGGTGATGCTTTTACCTGCACTATCTAACAATTGGACAGCTTCTTCATGTCCTGGTTGATCACGATAGACATAGCAAAGTAACCCAGAAGTATCGAGGAGTATCACCGATTTGATGTCTCCTCATGAGTATCTCCATACTCTCTCCCTAAGTCAGCATCAATGCTTTCATTATCTGCTCCTGTCGGATAGCCGCTAATTGAGCCAGCGTGCGCTCGAAAGCGTTGACGTGCTGCTTCTTTTTCGGCTTCCGTGCGTTGGTCTTTAGCTTTTGTTAAGCGATACTGTCGCTCAAGGGAAGTTGTTACTAATTCTGACAGGTCGATACCTAATATTTTAGCTTGCTGTTGCAAGGCGGCATAGACTTCATCGCTCAATTCTAGGGTTAAGACTTGACTCATTTAGCTGTACCTTCATTGTGGCTATTGATTAGATTAATTTCTTTTTTAACTCTTTGACCATTATAACCTCGGACATCAGCTTGTCTCTTCACAGTAGCACTGTAGGGTGGGTTAGTGACAGCGTAACCCACCGCATATTAGGAAATTGATGGTGCGTTACATTAACATTAACGCACCCTACTGGACTGTTTCAACTAAAATAGGGCAATAGATTTCGGCTTAAAGTCTTAGATTATAGAATTTATAGCATTTTTCTAATACACCAAATTAGCTGAAACAAACCAGTAGGGTGGGTTAGTGACAGCGTAACCCACCGCATATTAGGAAATTGATGGTGCGTTACATTAACTACGAAAGCTTATAAGTCATCTTCCGATAATCGAGCTATTTTCATAATTGATTTTAAAGTTCCAATTTTTAAGTCCTGATTGCGGTGTACAGGAATAGATAGAATTTTATCTTCATCCTCCTTTTCATAAATATGGTGACTACTGGTAATTTTTTTGAGTATCCAACCTTTTTTTTCAACAATTTTACAGAGTTTTTTCCCTGATATTGATTTCATACAGCAATTTCAATCACTTCTGACCTAGATTCAGGTTGTTTGCTTTCATTGGCAACTTCTAACCAGCCTTGTATGGCATCTTGGAGGTTATCGACAACTTCGTCCATACTATCTCCTTCTGTTATACAACCGGGCAGAGCGGGAACTTCAGCCCAGTAACCGCCTTCTTCGGCTGGATGAATAATAGCTTTGATTTTCATCAGGTTCAGAATTTTTGAAAACTTATCTCTATATTTTAATATGAATATGGAAGTTGGGTTTCCTTGCGTCAACCCAACCTACAGGCGATGCGATCGCACTATCCCACCCAAGCGGAAGCGATTAAAAAGGCCGCCGATGCCTATCGTCGAACTCTCTTGACTCCTAATAGTAAAAAACTCTTGGAATTGTTGACTAAATTATCCCGTTAAAATCAATGATTGCCACTGGAGAACTGCGGCAGAACTTTGAACAATTCTGGCGGGAAGCAGCCGCACAGTTGGGAAAACCCCAATCCCTCACCGAACGGGGGTCGGGGAAATGGCAGGAATATCAATAAGCTTCTCCTTCATTAGTAGGGGAAATTTCTTCAGCCTCATCTTCAGTTTCGAGAGACATTTCTGCTGTCTGTTGGGCAAGTTGTTCAAAAATGTCAGTTTCTCTAGTTGTTATTGGTAAGGTATCTTCAACCTCAACCGCAGTTGGTTCAATCTCAGGGTACATTTCTCCTGTCTGTTGGGCAAGTTCTTCAAAAATGTCAGTTTCTCTAGTTGTTATTGGTAA
>NZ_JADBTF010000233.1:0-6111 GCF_020246295.1 Microcystis sp. M090S1
CTTGTATTATCGGCCATCGGTTTACCATCGCTATCGGGATAGACGATTGCGGTTTTCGGGCTGTCGTCGAGTTGTCTAACCATTGCTTAACCCTAGAATTTCGTCTTTGCTTCCTTAATAGTATAACTTTACTAGAAAAAACCAGGGCAAATATTTAGGGACGGTGATGATCCTAAATCCTGTTTAAAAAGTATCGGAGAGTGGGAAGTGGGGAAGTGGGGAAGTCCAGTTATATCATTTTTCACAAGTAATGGGGCAGCGATGGTTAATTGCCCTCACCCCTAACCCCTCTCCCAGAACAAACGGCAGGGTTCTTTCGATAGACTAGAGTTATAGCCCCAGAGTAAGGAGCTAGGGGCGAGAAAAGCTTAATATTTGAGATGAACCGATCAAGCGAGAATATCGTCTAGAATTAATTAGCTCAAAAAATCCTGACTGAATCTACTTTTAAGCGAACTTTTCTAAAAATGATGGCTGAATTACTGAGTCTAGTTCCTGCCAAGTCCCTCGAAACCGATGTAGTGGTAGGGGAAGCGTCGGCAGTATGTCCCCTTCCTCCAGTCACGGTTAGTAATGATACCCTACTTATTTCCCTAATCGATCGCTTGCGACGTACTTTGGAAAATCACCGCGGCGAAAATCAAATTGTGGTGATGCAGGATTTCCCGGATCCCGATGCTCTTTCTAGTGCCTGGGCCTATCAAATTATCGCCGAACAGTACAATATTCACTGCGATATAGTCTATGCGGGGACTCTCTCCCATCAGGAAAATGTCGCTTTGGTAAAACTAACGGGTTTACCGGCTAAACGTTGGGGAGTCCATACCCTCAAGGATAGAGACCTTTCGGTTTATCAGGGTTGTGTTTTTGTCGATGGTCAGGGAACCAATAGTCAGTTAACCACTCTGGTTAAACAGGCAAAAATTCCCATTATTGCTGTGATCGATCATCATACCCGCCAAGGGGATCTAGACGCGGAATTTGTCGATATTCGTCCCCAAATACGGGCAACAGCGGCGATGTTAACCCAATATATCCAAAAAGGGTTACTGAATTTTAATAGTAGCGATACCGTCCATGTTAAGTGTGCCACAGCTTTGATGCACGGATTGCGATCGGATACGAATAATTTAATGCAAGCGCAAGAGTGTGAATTTATTGCTGCTGGTTATCTCAGTCGTTTCTACGATGCCCAATTATTAAACGCTGTCCTGCAATCGGCCAGATCCCGACGGGTGATGGATGTGATTGAACGGGCCTTAAAAAACCGTATTATTAAAAATAATTATTCGATCGCCGGGGTCGGTTATTTGCGTTATGATGACCGGGATGCGATTCCCCAAGCTGCCGATTTTTTGGTGACAGAGGAAAATGTTCACACGGCTTTAGTTTACGGTATCGTTCACGATGAAGATGAGGATATCGAGTTAGTCATTGGTTCTATGCGTACCAGTAAAATTACCCTAGATCCCGATGAATTTCTCAAGGAAGCTTTCGGACAGGATAACCAAGGTCGCTTTTTTGGTGGTGGTCGTTATATGGCCGGAGGTTTTGAAATTCCTATCGGTTTCCTCGGTGGTTTTAATAATAATGCCGAATATGCGAAACTCAAGTGGGAACTGTATGACACCCAAATTAAACAGAAACTTTCCCATCTAGTTAACCCCGATGAAAAGGTAATTCGCACCTAGCTATTAGACCTCAGCTATCTGTTAACATTGCCAAGACCGACCTAACACTGATATGAAACTTTATTTTGTGCGTCATGGATTAGCAGGACAATCGGGGGATTATCTCAACGATGGGGAACGTCCTTTAACCGAGGAAGGTAGGGCCAAAACTGCTAAAGTTGCCCAAAGATTAGGACAGTTGGGGGTGAAATTTGACCTAATTCTCACTTCTCCCCTGGTGCGTGCCGTGCAAACCGCCGAAATTTTGCAAAAAGCGGGTTTAAGCCGTAAAATTGAGCAATTTAATCCCCTATCACCCAACGGCAATATTCAAGATTGGGTGCAATGGTGGCAAAAGTCGGACTATCAGCGAGAGGAAAACGCGATCGCAATGGTAGGCCACGAACCGGATTTAGGCTATTGGACGGAAATGCTAGTTTGGGGCAAGTTTCAAGGAAAATTATCAGTCAAAAAAGCGGGAATAATTGGTCTAGAGGTTCCCAATCAGGAAAATCCCCTAGGCAAGTGTCAGTTATTCTGGTTGACAGCCCCGAAATTACTCCTCTAGGAATTAACCTGGGTGTATCTATCCTTTTTGGGGACTACAATCGATGTTTAGTTAATAGTTAAAAAATCATGAACGATGTAGAATTACGCCAGTTATTAACTGAGAAGTTAGCAATTTTGTCCGCAGACAATCTTAATTTAGTTGGGCAATTTATTGATAAGTTAACTCATCAAGAGGCAGCAAACAAATCCGACAATTACCTAACAGAAAAAGCATTACAAAAATGGCAATTTTTAGTTAAAAATAACCAAGAAATGGACAATACAAATCCTTTAAGTGAAAATTAAATTAAGATAATTTGGCAATTTTTAAGTCAATCTCATCGATCTCGTCCGGTAGGATTAGCTAGAGGAGAATTTACCATCTCTGATGATTTCAACGAACCTTTACCAGAGGAAGTTTTAGACTTGTTTTATCCACAATGAGATTGTTACTAGATACACACATTTTTCTTTGGTTAATTAGTGATCATCCGCGCTTGTCTGAAAAAATATGCCGTCAGATAAAAAATAGCAATAACGAAGTTTTTTTGAGTGTAGTCTCTGTTTGGGAGTGCGTTATTAAGTATCAGTTAGGCAAATTAAATTTTCCTGAGCGTCCTGACCTATATCTTCCCAAAAAAAGAAAACAGCATTTAATTAACAGTTTGGTTATTGATGAAAAAAGCCTAGTACACTGAAGATAATGCAATTTTAGCCTATCCTAACTTACAGTTTTTTTTGAGTATCAATCAGGGACGTAAACATCATCACTCACGTCCCCGAAAAACATCAATTAACTATGATTACTATTGTCTTGATTGCGCTTTTTAGACAGCAATACACCTAACCCTAATATTACCATTGCCAAAATTGTAGAAGGTTCGGGAATAGCTGTCGATGAACCCACTTGAACTATTTTTATAAACTGACTTTGATTACCAGAATAACTGGCAACACTGCCATCGCTAAAACCAGTTTGAGATAAATCAATATTAAGTACCAGACTAGAATTACCATTGCCGATTACTTGGAAGTGCAATAAACTAAAAGTATCCAATTGATTAATTCCCAGAGGTGAACCAATGCCCAAAAATGGTAAAGAACCGCCGCCTAAGTTAGTAATTGAACCATTGGTATTGTCTAAGATTCCCGTGCGTCCAAAGGGGAAACTAGAGGTAACAAGAGGACTATTGATATCTAAGGGAGTGAAAGGATTGTCGATGTTTTGAATTGAGCGAGGATCGAAGGATAAATTAATGGCACTGCTAGTGATACCGACCGGATTAATATCACTATTTTCCATTAAAATTTCTACAAAAAATCTATCCCCTAAACGAAGAGGACTATTAATAATAGTTCCCGCTAGGCCACTATTATCAGTTTTGAGGTTAAATTGAGTAGTCAGACTAGACATAATGTAGTTCTCCTGAGTTAAAAAAGTTAGCGAGTTAAAACAAATGCTACGCAAAGCAGGATTTATTCAAAAACCTGGCAAGGGAAGTCACACTAACTGGGTACATCATCTGTACTCTGGTAAAGTTACTGTTTCTGGAAAAGAACGTAGGTTGGGTTGAAGCATGAAACCCAACGCTCTACAACCCGGCAAGGGAAGTCACACTAACTGGGTACATCATCTGTACTCTGGTAAAGTTACTGTTTCTGGAAAAGACAGTGCCGATGCAAAGCTGTATCAAGAAAAAGAAGTTAAGAGGAATCAAGAAAATGGCACAAATTAAATATCGCATGGTAATCCAATGGTCTGATGAAGATAATTGTTTTTTGGTTGCATTGCCTGATTTTCCAGGGCAATATTGGCGTACTCATGGAGATACTTATGAGGAAGCTGTCGCTAAGGGAAAAGAAGCTATAGAATCCCTAATGATTGCTTATCAAGCAGATAATGAACCCTTACCTGAACCTTTATTTTGTAGGATGGGTTAGGAAGTGCGCTAACCCATCAAAACCTATTGTAATTAACCGGAATGGTTGGGTTTCCTTGGGTCAACCCAACCTACGAAGATGGGGTTTCCTTGGGTCAACCCAACCTACAGAGTTAATCTAAACAACTAACCCAAATTCGGAATTGAAGGGAACTAATTCGGCAAGATTAATTCTTCCATCTCCGGTAATATCAGCAGTAGGATCATAGTTAGTTTGTCCACTGCTACTACCAAATAACCCCGGACGTTGTAAGGTGTTTAAGTCGGTTAAATTCACCCGTCCATCGTAGGAAATATCACTGTTAAAGGTTGATTTCCCTGTTAGTTGAATGTTCAAAGCGGAATTGTTTTGAGCATTACTGTTGATGACTAAACCGTTAGCCAAATTGAAGTTTTCTCGCGCTGCTTTGGGTGTATATGCTAAAGCAATACGTCGAGTTTGTCCGGGGTTTAGCAGTATGTCTCCATTGGCAAAATTGGCATCTGTGGTGACATTTTGTGCATTGACAGTAATACCAGCAATAGCGAGTACATCATTAGTTCCCGCTGCGGTATTAGTAATATCAATGTATTGGGTTTTGTCAGCAAAGTTAGGACGGACAAACAGGCTATCGGTTGCACCTTGTCGGTATTGGGAGAGTTTTGTCCCGAAGGTAACAGCAGTTTTATCTACTACTATTGTACCTTCATTAACGTTAGTAATATTAACGTTAAATGTCTTTTCTGTAGAGAGTTTATAACCGTCGGTTGCTTTGACTCCTAATTGATAGGATATTACTCCACTTTCATAGTCGATGGTGTTAGCGCCTGCTTGAGTGAGGGTAATTTCTCCGGTGGTTGCATTGATGGCAAAAAGGTTATTTCCTGAGCCATCTTTAGGAGAGGTACTGAGGCTAAAGGTGGGAGTTTGTCCGTAATTATCATCGGTTGCTTCGACTAAGTTACCGGCTACTACTACTGTACCTGCTGCGCTTCTTTCGGCGAGGTTGACGTTATTAATAGTACCGACGATGGGAGCATCATTGATGATGATATTACGGGTTAAGCTTAAAGTACCATTAGGATCAGCAAATGTGCCATCAGCAAAACCAATTTGGGAAGGATCAAAGGTGACGGTTAGGTTTGAATTATCCCGCGTTCCAACGACGTTAAATCGGAGTAAACCAAAGCGAGAAAGTTGATTAACCCCAATAGCTGTACCTTGACTTGCTTCGGGGACTGCACCCCCACTTAAGTTATCAATTAGTCCGTTAGTATTATCTAATGTACCGCCTCGGAATAGGGGGAAACTAGAGGTAACTAGGGGACTGTTGACATTGCCAATATCGGCGAAGTTATTGATATTTTGAGCAACATCGGCGGCGAAGCCAAAATCAAGGGAATTAATGATTAAACCGGCTGCATTGGTACGAATATCACCGACGAGAATTTCCGCAAAGAAGCTATTACCGAGAATAGGATTGCTTTCTGTAATTTCATTACCAACTGTCCCGTTATTATACTCATAGATTTTCAGTTGGAAGGAAACGGGGTTAACATTATTTAGGTTAATGGTAGCGATACCCGTATCGGTTAAAGCATCGTCACTAGCTTGAATCGTGAGGTTAAAGGGGTTAGTTTGTGCGCTGACATCATTAGTATCGGTAACGGTAATTACGCCAGTGTTACTAATAGCAAAGGCTTTGATAGTGTCGCCATCAGTATCGGGATTTCCGGCGGTGATACTGTAGGTTAAGGGGTTATTGTCGGGGTCAGTGGCGTTAATTGTCCCGACGACTGTACCGTTAGGACTGGTTTTAGAAATGCTGAAAATAGCATCATTAACCACTGGGGGACGGTTAACAGGATTGGTTAGTGGGACTTAAACGCCAAATAAAGATCAAATCGAGTATAATTGTTAAAGAGTAAGCACTTTACGTTGAAAGAGCAGCGATGAAAGAGACAACCCCAGC
>NZ_JADBTF010000234.1:0-5785 GCF_020246295.1 Microcystis sp. M090S1
CCTTAGAACAGATCATCCCTGCTGGGCTATGGAATATCTAGGGCTTGCTGAAAAAGTTTTTCGGTGGTGGCAGGGTGTGGGGTGTGGGGTGTGGGGTGTGGGGTGTGGGGTGTGGGGTGTGGGGTTTTATCGATTTTCAGGTGGTCAACTACCTAATTTTCAGGGAAAAAGTCCCGGAATTTTCCCCCCAATCACTCCAATGGTCGGCAATTTTTGAGAGAAAAAAAGTCTAAAAACCTTATCCAACAAGATTTTTAGATTTATTCAGCAAACCCTATCTAGGAATTTAGAGCCGTAAGTGTATAAGTTGATTTTGCTCACAACTACTAACGAGCAGAAGGAAGACAAAATGCCTAACTCTATCTTAAACCCATGAGGACACAACCCATGATCTCCCAATTCAAAAAAGATCCTAACACCACAACAGATGAAATTCTGGCAAAAGCTGCTGCCCACAATGATCTATTTTCTACCATAAGTGGCTCAATAGTTTCCATCGCGGGGGCAATCCTTCCTATGATCATCATGTTTTCTAATGCCCCAGAAAATGTGAAAATGGCTGCCCTTGCAGGTGGAGTGGTAACAGGAGGAGCAGGAGCCGTCATTGCTCGCCAGCAACCCCAATGCTTGCAACAAATAGCAAGCGAACGAATAAAACAACAATCTCAATCTTCTGACGAAGGACAATATTAACCTAGGACAATATTAACCCTGGAGGATTTTAATCATGGATATCAACCAAGAAGGACTAGATATCATCAAGCATTTTGAAGGATTCCGCGACAAAGCTTACATCTGCCCTGCTGGAGTTCTCACCATTGGCTATGGAACGACGGGCACTCGTGTAAGATCGGGAATGGTTATTGACAAGAAAACAGCAGAGCAGTGGTTGCTAGAAGATGTCAAGAAATTTGAAGATGGAGTAGAACGGCGGGTTAATGTGAAATTGGGGAGTAATCAGTTTAGTGCCTTAGTCTGCTTTGCTTACAACGTAGGGTTAGAAACAAATGGATTTGGCGGAAGCACTATGCTCCAAAAACTCAACAGTAGCAATTACACAGGGGCAGCCGCAGAGTTTGACAAATGGGTAAAAGGTGGCGGGAGGACTCTGCCAGGATTAGTGCGGCGGCGCAATTCAGAAAAAGCCTTGTTTCTGAAACCCGATGGAGCAATTATCAAAGAGGCGAATACCATCAAGCCCGTCCAAAGCAACCGCCTTCAGATTACTCAGCCTACCTACCTCAAAATCAAGACTTGCAGCCACGCTCAATTAGAGGAGAATAAAGAGAAAGTTGCTATGCCAGTAGGGTGTGAATTTCCTATTCTTACCCATGCCGAAGAGAAGGGACATATCAAGGTAACTTTTGGCGACCGAGATGGAGATATTAAGTTCGCCGGACGCAACACTTGGTATTTGTGGCACGAACATTTTAAGTTCGTCCAGGAATCATCTAACGGTAACGGGACGAACGGCACTACTCATAAGTCTGCTAAAGCTGAAACTTTGGCAGAGCAAGTAGCCCAGGCTTGTGAGAAAAGGAGATATCCCTTGCGGGAAGATGAGTGGAATTTGGTGGGAATTAGTGGGTTGTCTCCGAAAAGCAATCGCGTAGGCGCTTATGCCAAGGATACAACTCCAGACAAGTGGAACGATTCCATTGGGGTGATTGCCAAAGAAGATGGGGATTGGGAGTTTAAGTGCTTGTATTTGGGGACAACTGAGCCTGGAAAATCTTACACCTTCAACCCCATTAAAGGTACTAACGGTGTAGCCCGATTAGCTCTTGGATTTCATGAAGATTTGTGGCAATTCGGACTGCATAAAGGGTACGAGGCGCTGGTGCAAGCAGGTAAAGCACGGTTAGTGCGAGATACCAATAAAAATTTTCAGCGAGATGATAAGGAAACCTTGGAGCAAGGCAATGGAGTCAACCTGCATACTACCAAGACAACGGGGTGGCGCGGGCGTGCCAGTAAAGACTCGATTGAACATTGGAGTGCCGGGTGCAACGTGATTTTTGACTCCCAAGAGTTTAAAGAGTTGATGGCGCTCTTGAAGCGCTCTCCCCAGTACAAAATGAATCACGGTACCCGCTTCGATTATCGACTGCTATGGCATGAATGGTTGCAGTGAGATAAGCGGTTGCATCTTTAAATTTGAGACAGGGTTTCCTTTTTTGTACACTGCATTCTGCCCTGTTTTAACGAGAAATTTAAATGTCAACTAACTTATCCTTGGCGCGGTCAAAATTTGAAAATCTGCTAGTTCTAAATACTTCTGGAGGAATTATGGAATTATTGATTGTTCTGATAGTTGGTTCTGTTACTGGGCTGGGTGTCGGGTATGGATTATGTTTTTTCCTTCAACAAAAAAGTCTCAACAAAAAAGATGGCAAAATAAATCAAATAAGTGCCGCCTTTAAAAAGGAAAGATATTACAGTATTCAACTTGAAGAAATTCAAAAAATCAAGGAATACCGTGTATCTGAACTACAGAAAATCTTAGAATCTCGTTGGATGGCACTTGAAAAATTTGAGGAATTTCAGCTAAACAAACTTCAGAAACTGGAAGAATCTTATCGAGATCTAAGTTCTGATAAAATTGTAACAATTCAAGCAGTAAATGGTGGCAGTAGAGAAGAATATTAAAGCCAACTTGACAATTCAATACTTCATTAGTCTTTTTCTGTTTACTGGGATGTCTTTAAGAAACAATCAAAACGCACACAAGAGAGGATGAATTATGGATCCAATTACTATTATTCTTACAGCATTGGCATCTGACGCAGCAAAACCTGTCCTTTCAGCCTTGGTAGAGGGCGTAGCAAAACCTGCTGGTGATGTGGCTCAAGATGCTTACAATGGCTTGAAAGCTTTGATTAAGCGTAAGTTTGAGAGCCAAGGCAAATCAGATTCAGCTACTATTCTGGATAAGTACGAACAGAAGCCCGAAAAAACAAAAGCTCTTTTAGAGGATGAATTAATTGAGATTGGGGCTGATAAGGACGAAGAAATTATTAAATTGGCTCAAAAGTTACTGGAACAATTAAAGCCTCAAGAAGCAGCCGAGGGCAAGTTTAGTGTTCAAATTTCTGGGGGTACAGTTCAGGGAAATATCCAAGGAAACCAAGGGGATATCGGAAATATTAATCAAACTTTTAATTAATCAGGATGGACTACAAAATGACTGACGATAAAGTTCGCAATTCTTTCGAGACATCTGGAGATAACCTTCAGGGAAATATCCAAGGAAACCAAGGGAATATCGGAGACATTAATAATTATTTCAATAATCATTACCCCGCACCTGTTATTGACGAACAGACTAAGGCTGAATTCTCTGATAGGAGAGTTTTACTCAGTAAAGTCAAACAATATTGGATCGAAGGGGTTTTAGAAAAGTCATTGCATACCAAGGCAATGATTGAACTCGGTCTGGAAAAACGATCAGATGCAGTAAAGCTTCCATTTAGTGGCTTCGAGGAACTACCAGAAGAGTCCAGACAAATTTTGCCGACAGGAACAGATGCAACTGAGGTCTTCAATCAAATAGGAGAGGGACGAACCCTGCTGATTTTGGGAGAACCAGGGGCTGGAAAAACCATAACCCTCCTGAAACTGGCACAGAATTTGATTGCTCGTGCTGAAGGAGGTTTGAGTCGGCTGATTCCAGTGGTGTTGAACTTATCTTCTTGGGGAAGTAAGCAACAAACGATAGCAGATTGGCTCGTGCAAGAACTTTGGAGCAAATACGGAGTTTCCAAAGAAGTTGGTAAAAACTGGGTTAAAAAGCAACAACTGCTACTGCTGCTGGATGGTTTGGACGAGGTAAAGGCTGATCGGCGGGAAGCCTGCGTCGAAGCTATCAACCAATTTATTATGCAAGATCATGGACTGACTGAAATGGTGATCTGTAGTCGGATTGCAGATTATCAATTTCTTTCTAATCGTCTGCAATTACGAGGCGCGATCTACATCCGCTCTCTGACTCCTGAGCAGGTTAACCAATATTTAGACAATGCTGGTGAACAATTAGGAGCAGTCAAAACTTTGCTGACCGAAGATACCGCACTGCAAGAGTTAGCGAAGTCTCCTCTAACCCTTAGTATCATGACGCTGGCTTATCAAGGCAAAAAGGTGGAAGAAATACTTCAAACAGGTTCGGTGGAAGCACGCCGTGAACATCTGTTCGATGCTTACATTAAGCGGATGTTTAGCCAGGAAAAAATTGGCAAGCCCAAAGAATATAAATCTCCATATCAGAATCAGCAAGCTAAATCGTGGCTAACTTGGCTGGCACAACGGATGAAGCAAGAATCTGAATCTGTCTTTTTAATTGAGCAAATGCAGCCGAATTGGTTGCAGACAAAGGCTCAAAACAGACTTTATCGATTTGGAAGTATGCTGGTTGGAGCAGTGCTTATCGTTTCGATCTTGTGGCCAATTTACGCCTCAGATCCACTTCAGCAGTATGGCTTCTGGCATAACGGAGCCGCTTTTAAAGGGGATCTGTTTAATGCGTTGCGTTGGGGGTTAGTTGTAGGAACGATTGCGGCATGGGGTAAAGCAGAAATCAAAACTTTTGAAACTTTAACATGGCCTTGGAAAAAGACACGGAAAGATTTGTTTGATGGACTTATTTCTGGACTAAAGTGGGGACTGCTTTTCTCGTTGGTTTTAGGTCCAATATATGGATTTTTGAGAGGTTCTGAAGGATCGCCTTTTTATCTGGGTACAGTCTTTGCGAACTATGGAACAGAGCTACCGGGATTGAAGTGGGGGATTGGGTATGGACTGAGTTTGGGGATGAGTTTGGGGCTGACCTTTGGGCTGATTAATGCCATCAAAGGCTCTGAAATAGAAACTAAAACTATTCCCAACCAAGGCATTTGGAGATCAGCCATGAATGTCGGAGTTACTGGGTTGATCGCCTGGCTAATTTTTGTTCCGACTTATTGGTTTTATACCCAGTTGATTATTATTGTTTATAAGGGATGGATTCTCAAGATACCGGCGGTTGGGGGAGAAAGCTCGCTGGTCGATTTCATAACTCCTGGTCTGAGATGGGGAGTGCTGTTGGGATTAATTTTTGGTGGCGGACTAGCCTGCATCAGACATTTTACCTTGCGTCTCATCCTTCACCGCAACAATTACATTCCTTGGAACTATGCCCGCTTCCTCGACTACGCAAGTGAACGCATTTTTCTGCAAAAGGTTGGCGGCGGTTACATCTTTGTCCATCGGATGTTACTGGAACATTTTGCTCGGATGAAGTAAGTTTGAGTAGAGTGAGTGCGATCGCCATATAGATGTGCGATCGCCGACGAGTGTAGGGTGGTCAAATTGTCATGATTCCTGATGAAGCCGGTTTGATAATATAACTAATCACTAAAAATACGTTGCGCCTTCCTGGGTGCTTCTCAGGCAACTATGCAATCTCCTACAATCACTGGCCCCTTAGACGCTTTTCTCCAGCAACCCAACATTGAAGCCTCTCCTGCCTGGGAATTCATCCATGGACAGGCCCAGCAAAAGCCCATACCAACGCTGTTTCATCGGAAATTTTGGGTCTGAAACCCCGCCGTTTTACGGCGGCTTTGCTGTTAAATCTTAGCGCATTTACAAAATATGTGTTAGAATGTGAGACATGGAAAAAGCCTATTCGTTTCGATTTTACCCCACACCAACACAAGAGTCGCTATTGCGGCGCACTTTGGGCTGTGTAAGATTGGTTTACAATAAAGCTCTCCATCTCAGAACACAAGCTTGGTACGAAAAGCAAGAA
>NZ_JADBTF010000235.1:0-10114 GCF_020246295.1 Microcystis sp. M090S1
AAGCCTTGGAAGCTTTTCGGACAGCGATGTCTTTCCGTTTCTTTGAGTGGCTGACCGAGAATCGGGATGTTTTTGCCGCTTACAAAGCCAGTTTAGGCTTTGTTTGGGCTTGAAATTTGTTTAAGTCCCATTAGCACCGTTGCCAAAATCTCTGGAAAGTTGAGTTACTAATATGGTTAAAATTATCGGTCGTCAATACTTGGGAAGAAAACCCGTTTACGATATTGGTGTGGAGAAAGATCATAATTTTTTGCTGGGCAACGGGTTAATTGCCTCCAATTGTTTTAATAAATCTCACTCTACCGCTTATGCTTACGTCACCTATCAAACCGCTTATTTAAAAGCTAATTATCCTGTGGAATATATGACAGCGTTACTAACTGCTAGTAGCGATAATCAGGATAAGGTGGAAAAGTATCGAGAAAACTGTCAGAAAATGAATATCGATGTCGAACCTCCCGACATCAATCGATCGCAAAAACATTTTACCCCGATTGGACGCAAAATTCTCTTTGGTTTGTCCGCAGTTAGAAATCTGGGCGAAAATGCGATCGAGGCTATTTTAAAAGCCCGGGAAGCTGCGGGAGGAAAGTTTACTTCTTTAGGGGATTTTTGCGAGCGTGTTGATTTACGATTGGTCAACAAAAGAGCTTTAGAAACGCTAATTTATTGTGGTGCTTTTGATAAAATTCAACCCAATCGCCATCAATTAATTGAAGATTTAGAATTAGTAGTTGCTTGGGCGCAAAAACGCACCAAAGAGAAAGAAAGTGGTCAAATGAATATTTTTGATATGCTAGGAGGTAACACAGAAAATAAACAAGAATCCGAGTTTGAACAGTCTCCCAGTGCAACCGCAGTAGAAGATTTTTCCCTACAGGAAAAGTTAAAACTGGAAAAAGAACATTTGGGTTTTTATGTTTCCGAACATCCTTTAAAAGCTTTACAAAGAGCCGCTCAAGTCCTATCTCCTATCAATTTAGCTGACTTAGAAGAACACAAAACCAGAAAAAAAGTTAGTGCAATTGTCTTATTAAATGCCGTCAAGAAAATTATGACCAAAAAAGGTACTCCGATGGCATTTTTAACCCTAGAAGATGCCTCGGGACAATCGGAAGCGGTGGTTTTTTCCGATACCTACGAACGTCTGCAAAAATTATTAGTGGAGGAAGCAACTTTAATGGTGTGGGGAAAAGTTGATCGCCGAGATGATCGGGTACAATTAATTATCGAAGATGCGGAACCGATCGAAACCATTAAAATGGTGATGGTTAATTTATCGCTGCAAGATCTCGTCAACCAAAATCGTCAAAATCTTCTCAAAAGTATTCTGCAATCGGGAGACAAACAAAAGGCAAAAGTTCCCGTTATTGCCACCATTGGTGCGGGAACTCAGCGTCAATTTGTGCGTTTAGGAAAAAACTATTGGGTAGAGGATGACAATTCGGTGCTAGAGTCTCTGAAACTTGCGGGTTTTCTGGCTAATTCTGCACCTTTGATTAATCATTAAATGCTAACTGGCAATCACCCAAGAGCCATGGCTGCGCCAATATTGTTCCTGTAAAACCTTCTCGATTTCCTGTTTCGATAATAATTCTCTTTCGACCCACAAATCAAGACAAATATGGATTTTGATCACCTCTTTGACACTATTGCCACTCTTGTCCTCCATCATTCTCCTAGTGGGATGGAAACGGAAATCGATCGCTTTTTACTAGAACGCTTTCAAGAGTTAGGATTAGAAACATGGCAAGATCAAGCGGGAAATGTCATCGGCAAAATTAGAGGACGAGATTCGACCAAAAAAATTGCTATTACTGGTCATAAAGACGAAATTGGTGCTATTATCAAAGCAATTAATCCCGATGGTACTCTGCAAATTCGCCAACTCGGGGGAGCTTTTCCTTGGATTTACGGGGAGGGAGTGGTGGATATTATCGGTGATAGGGAAACCAGATCGGGAATTCTCTCCTTTGGTTCCCGTCATATTTCCCATCAATCCCCGCAAAAAGTGCAGCAGGAAAATACTCCCGTCACCTGGGAATCCGCATGGATAGAGACGAAATTGACTCCAGAAGAATTAGACGGTTGCGGGGTGCGCGTCGGTAGTCGAGTCGTGGTGGGAAAACACCGAAAACAACCCTTTCGACTAAAAGACTACATTGCCAGTTATACCCTTGATAATAAAGCTTCCGTGGCGATTCTTTTAGCATTAGCGGCCAGAGTAATTAACCCCGCGGTGGATATATATCTGGTTGCCTCAGCTAAGGAGGAGGTAGGAGCCTTAGGGGCCTTATTTTTTACCGCAAATAACCGCTTAGATGCTTTAATTGCCCTAGAAATCTGTCCCCTCGCTCCTGAATATCCGATTAAGGATGGCAGCAATCCTGTTTTATTGTCTCAGGATGGTTACGGTATCTATGATGAGGAATTAAATCAAGAATTACGAATTGCGGCCGAAAAGGCGGGAATACCGCTGCAATTAGCCATTATTAGTGGTTTTGGTAGCGATGCCTCCATCGCCATGAAATTCGGTCATATAGCTAAGGCCGCTTGCTTAGGTTTTCCCACCCAAAACACCCACGGTTATGAAATCGCCCATTTAGGAGCCATAGCTAACTGCATTAGCATATTAAAAGCTTATTGTCAACTAATTTAGCTATTTTTAGCAAAAAACCAGAGCATCAATAGAACAATAGCGATCGCCAGTCCGCTAAAAACAGTATTTTTATGCTGCTCTAACTGCATGGGTGCGGGGGATTCTTCTTTTTTCTGTTTATTTGTCCCCTTTTTAAATTGCGGTGTACTATCGGGAAGTTTCTCTAAATCGGGAATCTTCGTCATCCACTCATCTGGGCGTTTGAGACGGGGAGCTTCGATAATATAAAGCAGACGCTTGGCCTGTTCGCGAATTTGATAGATAGGATGGGTAATAAGTTGCCTACAGATTTCACTAGCTTTCTCCCCCTCTCCTAACCCTTGATGGGCAGAAATTAACCAAATTTGAATCTCACCCCCTTCTCGGGAGCCTAAGGAAATTAAGGCTAAAGCCGCATTTAATTGCTGGACACTAAGACGATATTGTCCACGCTCAAAAGCACTGATTCCAGCTTGATAAAGGTCTTGAAAAGAAGGATTTTCGGCCACGGAGTCAAGATCGAGATAAATAAAATTTTACATAAGTATAGCAAGAGCTAAGAAGCAAAAGGAAACTTTGATCAGTATCAGATGTGAGTTTTCAGTTCACTGATGGTTCTTCGTTACTTGGTAGGGTTCGATCGGGTGGCATAAATAGACTACATCCTTATCTGGCAAGAGACTTAATTGATTAGTTCGTTCTAGATGGAAAACAATTGACAAAAATCGCCAAATGTTTTTCTCTATAAGGGTTTCATCTCTTATAACCCCGTCTATTGCCTAACACAAACAAAAAGAACCTCACTGATTACTGTTTACTGTTCACTGTTTACTGATCACTGAAAAGCTCCCCACCTCCGCCATTGAGAATGAGAATCTCGGCAAAAATCCGGTACACTTTCTGCTAAACCTGTTCAAGCTGCACGAAATGAAAGAGAGGAACTCTCTGTTACTAATTATATTAGCGATCGCCACTATACTAATTAGTCTAGTTTTAGGGATTGTATTTGACAAAAAAGCAGCCTTATTAGGAATTTTGGCAGTTCCTGCCATGGTCGCTTCTTTTATCCATCCCCGTCTGGGATTATTAGCCCTAATCATCTATCTTCCCCTCAGTAGTACCGTCACTTTTGCCGTGGTGAGAGTTTTTCAGGTATTGGGCAACCTAGTTCGCTACGATCAATCCCATCTTCTCTACAAAATCGCCAAGGATGCCTTTTATTTCCCCGCTTTAGCGGCAATTTTAATTAAAACCAAAACTTTTAAGCAATTACGCCCCCAAATCAAGCCTTTTATCATCACAACTTTGATTTTACTTGCCAGCAGCCTGATAACTTTTCTTTTTGTCAATCTGCCCCAAGGATCAATTGCTGTGGGAATTGTGGGATTAAAAATCCTCCTAAGTTATATTCCCCTAGTTCTCTGTGGCTACTATCTAATCGAGCAAAAACGGGATTTATTCGTGGTTAATCGGCTTTTAATCGTGATGATCTTAGTCTGTTGTGTTTTAGCTCTAATTCAATACTTCTTACTCGTCCAAGGTATCTGTCCTGATAATGAATTCCTCAATCAACTGGAAGTTCTTGTCCCGAAATCCGACACCGAATTTTATCCGAATATTACCGACAAAGCCAGCCTGAAAGCTCAATGTTTTGTCGGGGGTTCAGTCTTGTATAATCCCGATCGAGGCTTAATTCGTCTCCCCGGCACATTTTCTGATCCTTGGCAATGGGCTTGGTTTTTAGTATCTAGTAGCGTCATCAGTTACGCGGCCAGTTTTAGTGATCCGCAAAAAAGATGGCGCGTCGCTGGTTGGGTAGCAATGGTTTTAGTCTTCCTTGCGACTCTGGTTTCTGGACAAAGAATACCTTTCTTGCTAGTACCTTTGTTTTACTTGGTTCTTTTTATTGCTACTAGCAAACATAAACAAAAGTTACCATTAAAATTGGGAATCTTGGGGCTGATTTCCCTGCTCGCGGTGACGTTAAATCCCTTTATTCAGGAAAGAGGACTAAATTTTCTCGATCGCTGGCTCTATTCGTCTCCAATTGACTTTGTAGGCAATCAAATGCAGTGGATGTTCAATTATGTACAGCTTTTTGGTTTTGGTTTAGGCACAGCCAGCAGTGGCGCTCGTCATCTAGCGGGAGAAGAAGGGATAAGACTAATTGAAACCTACTACGCTAAACTCCTCTACGAAATCGGTATCGTCGGTTTTATCGCTTTTATGGCACTGGTGACAATTCTCTGTATTCTCACCTTTAAAGCCTATTTAAAGGTAAAAAATGCTGCTTTAAAGCATTGGGGTCTCTGTATCTGGATTTTCCTACTTTTTATTAGCTTTAACCCCTACTATTATCCTCTCTCCGTCGAGCCAGTTTCTGTTTACTATTGGTTATTCGCAGGACTATTGCTAAAACTGCCGGAAATCAGCGAGAAATTGGAAGATGAGGAGAGATTTCTCGAAAAAAATGAAGTGGAGAATTAAGAGTATTTTTATCGATAATTAAATTATCTCTCGACTGATAGGAGTTAACCGCAATGACAGCAGAAACCCTTGCCTATTCCCTCGAATCTGTCCTCAAGGAAATTAAAGATAGTATTAAAAGTGTTGATCGCAAGCTAGACACCTTCCAGAAAGATGTTGACCAAAAGCTAGACAATCTCGAAAAAGGTTTTGACCAAAAGCTAGACAATCTCGAAAAAGGTTTCGAGCAAAAGCTAGATAATCTCGAAAAAAGTTTTGACCAAAAGCTAGAAACCTTACAGAAAAATGTCGAGCAAAAGCTAGACAACCTACAGAAAAATGTCACCGATGTGAAGATAGGACTAGCAACTTTAACAGAGAAAGCCGATAGTATCGATAATCGACTGATCAAGGTGGAAGGAACCCAAAGTAACCAAATTTGGACATTAATAACTCTCTTGATCGCTTCCTTGATTGCTGTGGGGTTCCGTGCTTTTTTTATGGGCAACAATCCCTAGGCGATCGCTGTAGAGTAACGAGACTTTCTCGCTTGTCCCACCCGACAGGCTGCCCCCAGGAAAAACTTTTTCGGCAAGCCCCTGTTTTTTTATACACTTTATTTAAACAGTTTGAGTTATAAGATAACCGGCATGACTCAGCTCACACCGCGCCCTAGTGTCTTAATTGTCGATGATTTGCCCAATAATGTGCGGCTATTGTCGATTATGCTCACCGAGAAGGGATATCAGGTACGCAAAGCGATTAATGGACAGATGGCCCTGAATACAGTGCGATCGCTAATTCCCGATCTGATCCTCCTCGATATTAATATGCCCGATCTCAATGGTTATCAAGTTTGTGAACAGTTAAAAGCTGATGAAAAAACCAGAGAAATTCCCGTGATTTTTATCAGCGCTCTTGATGATGTCTTAGATAAAGTCAAAGCTTTTCAAGTGGGAGGTGTTGATTATATTTCTAAACCTTTTCAAGGGGAAGAAGTGATGGCCCGCATTGAAAATCAATTAACTATTTCTCGTCAAAAAAAACAACTCCAAAACGAAATTAAAGAACGTCAAAAAACTGAGGAAACTTTAGAAATTTATCTTCATGCCGTCTCTCACGATCTCCGCAATCCCGTGATCGGGATGTCAATGATCTTAAATAATTTAATTAAAAATTCTCAGGGAGAAACTAAAGAAGTATCCCGGAAGACTTTACAACAGATGGCCAACAGTTGCGAGCGACAATTAACTTTAATTGATTCTCTCGTCGAAACCCGACAAAATGATCTTTGGGGAGTTTCCCTAGAACTAAAGCCTTTATCTCTCTACGAAATCGGTCAACAGATCAGTCAGGAATGGGAGTTAAGATTAAGGGAAAATCAAGCAACTTTAATTAATAATTTTTCCCCCGATTTACCCTTAGTTAATGCCGATGCTCACCATCTCTGGCGAGTTTTTGAGAACTTATTAGCCAATGCCCTTAAACACAATCCCCAGGGGATAATTATCACTTTATCCGCTAGACTAGAGGGCAATTATCTCCGGTGTAGTATTGCCGATAATGGGGTGGGAATTAGCGAAACCCAGAGAAAAAAATTATTTGATCGCTATCAACGAGGCAACAATAATAATCAGATTAGTTTAGGACTAGGTTTATATCTATGTCGTCAAATTATCCATGCTCACGGAGGTGAAATTGGCATTATGAATAATGACGAAAAAGGTTCACAATTTTGGTTTACTTTGCCCTGCTAAGCTGTTGACTATCTACATTATACTAAATCTGTTGAGCATAGGCTACTTATGAGGACAGGCACTCATGCAAAAGGCAATAGGCAAAAGGGGGAATAAATAATCATTCTTTAATAACCGGATTTAGTATTGCTCGTTAAGACTGCATGGAAGTAGGGAGAAGGGAGCAGGGAGAGGCAGTTTGAGCATTTGTTTTTTCCTGTTACCGGGGAAAGAAACGGCTAAGATCTATTTAGATCAACTATCTTCACTTGCCATGGCCGCTAATGCCGACTATTCTGCCCATTCCAGCCTTAACTTGCAACAACCTTGGCATACCTATCCGGTGGAAACCACCCTATCTATCCTCGGTAGTTCGGCTGTTAATGGCCTCAATAGAGAGCAAATCGCCCAAAGAATTAAATATTATGGCAAAAATGAACTACAAGAACGTCCAGGGCGCAGTAATTGGCAAATTCTCCTGGATCAGTTCACCAATATTATGCTCCTCCTCTTAATTGCCGTGGCCATAATTTCCGGGGGACTAGATTTACTGGCATTACAGCGCGGTCATCTCGCTACAATTGGTGTTCCCTTCAAAGATACGATCGCTATTTTAACAATTGTCATCCTCAATGGTATCCTCGGCTATCTGCAAGAAAGTCGCGCCGAAAAAGCTCTGGCCGCTTTAAAAAAACTCTCCTCTCCCCAAGTTAATGTTATTCGCGAGGGCCAACGCAGAGAAATAGACGCGGTTAATCTCGTCCCCGGGGACATCATGCTGATTGAAGCGGGAACCCAAATCAGCGCCGACGGCCAAATTATCGAAGCTTTTAACCTGCAAATTCGCGAATCGGCCTTGACAGGAGAGGCAAATAGTGTTAATAAATCCGCCTCCATTGACCCCTTAGACAGGGATACTCCCCTTGGCGATCGCTTAAATTTTGTCTTTACTGGAACAGAGGTACTGCAAGGCCGGGCCAAGGTCATCGTTACCAATACGGGGATGACCACGGAATTAGGCAAAATCGCTCAAATGTTAGCAACAGTCGGCAATGAACCCACTCCTCTCCAAAAAAGAATGACTCACTTGGGTAATGTCCTTGTTGCTGGTTCTCTCATTCTAGTTGCCCTGACTATTACCATCGGCCTGATCAATGCCGGTTGGTCGGCCCTAGAGGAATTAGTGGAAGTTTCCCTTAGTATGGCAGTAGCCGTCGTTCCCGAAGGATTACCCGCAGTTATCACCCTGACTCTCGCCCTAGGTACTCAACGCATGGTCAAACGTCAGGCCTTGATTCGCAAACTGCCGGCAGTAGAAACCCTGGGTTCCGTTAATGTGATCTGTTCCGACAAAACTGGGACGCTAACGGAAAATAAAATGACCGTGCGGGAGATAGAGACAATTAATCGCAATTTTTCGGTGACTGGAGAAGGATATAGCCCAAAAGGACAATTTTTAGACTCCGAGCAACAGGCGATCGATCCCAAAACCGATCTAGAATTACATCATCTTTTAATTGCCAGTATCCTCTGCAACGATGCCAGTTTAGACCTCGATAACGGTCACGATAGCATTTTAGGCGATCCCACGGAAGGAGCCTTATTAGTTTTAGGGGCGAAAGCGGGCTTAAATTTATCCCTAACCAAGCAAGAGTTCCCTAGAATCGCTGAAATCCCCTTTTCTTCTCAAAGAAAGCGAATGTCGGTCATTTGTCAAGGAGTCAATCCCGTACTATTTACCAAAGGTTCCCCGGAATTAATCCTTGAACAATGTCTCTCCTATCAATCGGGATTAGAAAGTCTTCCTTTTGGGGATAGGGAAAAAGAAAAAGTCTTAGTCGCTAACAATGCTATGGCTAACAGGGGTTTACGAGTCTTAGGATTAGCCTACAAAAACCTGATTTATCCGTCAGAATCAACTGAAATCAGCGAAGATGAGCTAATTTGGTTAGGAATGGTCGGTATGATCGACGCAGCGCGACCGGAGGTACGAATCGCCGTGGCTAGGTGTCGAGAAGCGGGAATCCGTCCAATCATGATCACCGGCGATCATCAATTAACCGCTCTAGCGGTGGCTAAAAGTCTTGGTATTGCCCAAGCGGGAGCTTTAGTCATCTCAGGGCGAGAATTAGATAAATTATCACCAATTCAGCTAGAAAACATCATTGACAAAACTAACATCTATGCCCGTGTCTCCCCCGAACATAAATTAACCATTGTCCGCGCCTTGCAAAAAAAGGGTAAATTTGTCGCTATGACCGGAGATGGGGTGAATGATGCTCCGGCCCTGAAACAAGCAGATATCGGCATTGCCATGGGAATCTCCGGCACCGATGTCACCAAAGAGGCTAGTGATATGATTCTCCTCGATGATAATTTTGCCACCATCGTCGCTGCCACGGAAGAAGGGCGAGTGGTTTATAACAATATTCGCAGTTTTATTAAATATATTCTCGGCAGTAATATCGGGGAAGTGATTACTATCGCTGCTTCGCCTCTTTTGGGTTTAGCTACTCCTCTCACTCCCCTACAAATTCTCTGGATGAATTTAGTTACTGATGGTTTACCTGCTTTAGCTTTGGCAGTGGAACCCGCTTCTCCCAATATTATGCGTCGCCCTCCTTTTAGTCCCCAAGAAAGTATTTTTGCTCGCGGTTTGGGCAGTTATATCGTGAGAATTGGGATTATTTTTTCGATTATTAATATCACTCAAATGTTAATCGCTGTGCGCTTGGATCCACTTTTTGGTAATACTGGTTCATGGAAAACTATGGTTTTTACTACTCTCTGTTTAGCTCAGATGGGTCATGCCATTTCCGTGCGATCGAGCGATCATCTTACCATAGAAATGAATCCTTTGACTAATCCCTATCTTTGGGTAGCAGTAACCCTGACGACAATTTTTCAACTGATGTTAATCTATGTTCCTGCCCTGCGGGATTTTTTCGGTACTCAATTTTTAACTAAAGAAGAATTATTAATCTGTTTGGGATTTAGTACCTTATTATTCGTTTGGGTGGAGTTAGAAAAATTATTTACCCGTTGGTATCATCGGCGATAATCAGGGGGCTTTTTTCATTGTTCAGTAAACAGTGAATTGAAAACTCAAATCCCATAACTGATAAACCCCATCCACAGGGAAAACCGTAGTTTGGCTTTTTCAGCTACGATCCTTATATAGGGTTTGCGGCAAAAAGTACGGGCGAAGCATTCGGATAGAAAATCTACGGTTTCATCGATAGGTTATTGCCCGAATGCTTCGCCCCTACAGGAC
>NZ_JADBTF010000236.1:0-3903 GCF_020246295.1 Microcystis sp. M090S1
CGCAACGCTCACAACTTCCCCTTAGACTTAGCTAGTGGTGAACAGGCTCCTGTAGCTCTGATTGCTCCCGCTATCAATGGTTAATTCCTAGTCTGAACGAAAAGGCACTCCCGCGAGGGGGTGCTTTTTTGTTGTTAGAATTGGGGAACAATGAAAAACGCTGCAAAATGCTTATTCTCAAAAAATCATCATTATGACCGCTCTCACTGGAAAATATACTCTTAGTCAATATTTTGAGCAGGAAATACAATCCCAAACTCGTCATGAATATCTGGATGGAAAAATTATTGCTATGACAGGAGGAACACCGACTCATAATCGCATTATCAGTAATTTATTAGTGGCTTTATATACTGGACTAAAGAATCAACCCTATGCCGTTTTTGTCACCGATCAGCGTTTATGGATACCTGAGCGTCAAATAGCTACCTATCCTGATATTATGGTGATGCCTGAACCTCTCACTTATCAAGAAGGACGCAAAGATACTTTAATTAATCCTGTTTTGATTACTGAGGTTTTGTCTGCTGCAACGGCAAGTTACGACAGAGAAGAAAAGTTTGCCGCTTATCGAACCATTGCAACTTTTCAGGAATATTTATTGATTTCGCAGGAAAAATGTTATATTGAACATTTTCAAAAAGAAGGCGATTGCTGGGTGTTTAGAGCTTATGAATCTGATACGATAATTCATTTAAACTCTTTGGGAATTCAGATAGTAATCGCAGATGTTTACCATAAAATCATCTTTGAAAATAATTAAAGGTTGATAGATGATTTTTTTGTTCTAATAAAAATGGACAGGTTTTTATCGAGAGTTAAGAGGTAAAATGATGACTTTGCAAGAAATGATCAAATCTTTTGAGAATTTATCAGAGGATGAACAGGAGTCATTGTTAGAGATTTTGTGTCAATATAGAGCTAAAGCAAGAGAAAGAGAAATTTTAGCTAAAGAAGATTTATAGTCATTTCAGATAAGTCTGATACACTCTAGACCGGTTAAACCCTTATGAACTCTGGCATTGATATTCTCAATCTTAATTGAAATGACTATATTCGAGTTCTCGAAGCATCAAGATAAACTAAGACGCATTTTAAGCGTTTATAGGTCAGTACGAATGCTACGATAGCGTTGGGCGAGGATGCGAAGTCGGTCCTTGAATTGATCAGAGAAAAGGAGTTTAAAGGATGAAAATGACTTATCTGGAAGCTACTGCCAAATTTTACAGCGAAGTAGCCCAAACTCCCGAAGTGGGGCTATGTTGTGTCCAAAGCAGTCCTTTGCAACTACCGGGGTTAAAAATCCCTGCCATTATGCAGGAGATGAACTATGGTTGTGGCACGACGGTGCAGGTTAATGAATTAGGCAATTCTCCCAGGGTTTTGTATGTGGGTGTGGGTGGTGGTTTAGAAGCACTGCAATTCGCCTATTTTTCCCGTCGTCCAGGGGGAGTAATTGCGGTGGATCCAGTGCCAGAAATGCGTTGGGCAGCCCAAAGAAATCTCAGCGAAGCGCTGCTGGAAAATCCCTGGTTTAGTCTCGATTTTGTGGAAATTAGAGATGGTTCCGCTTTTGAATTGCCGGTGGAGGATGCCTCCGTCGATGTAGTGGCGCAGAATTGTCTTTTTAATATCTTTAAACCAGCCGATTTACAGTTAGCTTTACGGGAAGCTTTTCGCGTCTTAAAACCGGGAGGACGTTTACTGATGAGCGATCCGATCGCCACTCGTCCAATCCCCGAACATTTGCAAGAAGATCAGCGTTTACGAGCTATGTGTCTATCGGGGGCCTTAACCTACGATGATTATATTAAACAGTTGATCGATGCTGGTTTTGGTCAGGTAGAAATTCGGGCCCGTCGTCCCTATCGTTTACTGGACTGTCAGAGTTATAATTTAGCCGATCCGCTCCTATTAGAAAGTTTGGATTCCGTTGCTTTTAAACTAGCTATTCCCGAAGATGGGGCCTGTATTTTTACGGGCAAAACTGCTATTTATACTGGTACGGAGGCAATTTTCGATGATGGTGCCGGGCATATTTTAGCCAAAGGATTGCCGGTGGCCGTCTGTGATAAAACTGCGGGCAACTTAGCTCGCTCCTCTCCCCAAGATATCCTCATCACCGAGTCCACTTGGCACTATAACGGGGGCGGTTGCTGTTAAAAAAGCAGCGTCGAGACAAGTTCGATCCCTCAGTTATCAGTTACCAGTTACCAGTTATCAGTTATCAGTTATCAGTTACCAGTTACCAGTTATCAGTTATCAGTTATCAGTTATCATTGATTAGTTATTGGTCACTGTTTACTGTTTACTAATTACTGTTTACTAATTACTGTTTACTGATTACTGTTTACTCTCCCATGACTCCTTTTGTTGAGAAACTAAAAACTCCTTTAACTAAGCAAAAAATCTCGGTTCTGCAAATTAATTTGGGGAAAAGATGTAACCTTGCTTGTAGCCATTGTCATGTGGAAGCTAGTCCAGTTCGCTCCGAAGAAATGACTCCAGAAGTGTGCAAACAAATTATCGAACTGATCGAAAGATTTCCCCAAATTAAAACCGTCGATCTGACCGGCGGCGCCCCGGAAATGCTCTACGGTTTTAAGCCGATTGTGGAAATCTCTAGAAAAGCTGGGAAACAGGTAATTGTGCGCTCGAATTTAACTATTTATTTCGAGAAAGGATTTACTGATATTCCTCAATATTGCGCTGGCCATCAGTTGCGGGTGGTGGCTTCTTTACCCTGTTATCTTGCCGATAATGTGGATAAAATGCGCGGTCTGGGAGTCTATGACCGATCAATCGCCGCTTTACAATGGTTAAACCGTCTCGGCTACGCTCAAGAGCCGAATTTGATTGTGGATTTAGTCTATAATCCCCAGATTCCTAAGTCAGAGAATTTTTCTCTCACACCGGATCAGGTATCCCTGACACGGGATTACAAAAAGTTCTTGCAAGAACATTTTAATATTTCTTTTAACAATCTATTTACTATCACTAACCTACCCGTCGGAAGGACACGCTTCCATCTGGAACACCGGCAACTCTATCAACCCTATATTCAATTCCTCGAAGACCATTTTAATGGCGATACTGTCGAGCATTTGATGTGTCGTAATCAGCTTTCTATTGATTATTTGGGTAATATCTATGACTGCGATTTTAATCAGATGGAAGATCTGGTCGCTTGCACCGGTCAAGGCCAAAAATTAACCCTGCCAGATTTATTACAAGCGGGTACTTTAGAGCTAATTGCAGAGGTACAAACCGCTTCCTATTGCTACGGTTGCACTGCCGGCAGCGGTTCCAGTTGTGGGGGAGCTTTGATTTCAATCTGAACAAGTGTACTGGAAATAGTCAAAAGTTTGGCCGATGATTAGGGACCGGAAAAAACCGCCGATTCGATATCTTGGCGACTAAGGGAGTATTTAAAAGCGCGATTGATATCACTGCCGTCATTTGCTGCCCGAAAGTAACGAACGGTGATTTCTTCGATTTCGAGGCAGATTTCCGCTTTCCATGTCGGTTTTTCCACGGTCCAACAGTGGATATTCTCGCTATTTTTCCGACAACCTAACTTAACTAGCCATGCTTCGATCGCCGGTAAGGGATGATTATAGAGGGGAGTATCGGCAGTGGGAATCTTCATCGAAAATTTTGGGTCTGAAACCCCGTCGTTTTACGACGGCTTTACTGTTAAATATTAGCGCATTTACAGAATATATGCTAAAACCAAGGCATGGAAAAAGCCTATTCTTACCGATTTTACCCCACAGCAGAACAAGAGTCGCTATTGCGGCGCACCTTGGGCTGTGTAAGATTAGTTTACAATAAGGCACTCCATCTCAGAACACAAGCATGGTACGAAAGACAAGAAAGAGTAGGATATACTGAAACTTCTTC
>NZ_JADBTF010000237.1:0-4183 GCF_020246295.1 Microcystis sp. M090S1
GGCACCCCCCTGATCAAGGGTAGATCCCCCCGCCTATCGGCACCCCCCTTATCAAGGGTAGATCCCCCCGCCTATCGGCACCCCCCTTATCAAGGGGGGCAGGGGGGATCAGAGTCCAAAATCTATCTTCTCTTTGATTATAACTACTTAATTTACCTCCTCTAAGCCCATGTCTAGATTATTAATCAGCCAGTATCAGGCGGAAGTTGAGAAGATTGTCCAATATGGCGGCAGTCGCAAGGAAACTTCGATTAGAGTCGCTTTTCAGAATTTATTAAATGACTATTGCAAGGCGCGGGATTTTTTGTTAATTCCGGAGTTGGATTATCGCACTAAGTCGGGAAAAGTTGTCTATCCTGACGGGACGGTAAAGGATGCTTTACGGTTAGATTGGGGATATTGGGAAAGTAAGGATCAATACGATAATTTAGATGAAGAAATTGAGAAAAAGTTAGCGAAAGGCTACCCTAATGACAATATTTTATTTGAAGATTCCCAGACGGCGGTTTTAATTCAAGGAGGAGAGGAAAGACTGCGCGTCTCGATGCGCGATGATGAGGCTTTGGATGGGATTATTAATGCTTTTATTAATTATGTACGTCCGGAGGTTGAGGATTTTCGAGAGGCGATTGCTAGTTTTAAGGAAGATTTACCAACAATTTTGGAAGCGTTGCGGGATTTAATTGCGTTGCAATCGGAGACGAATCGGAATTTTGTGACAGCGCGGGACAATTTTTTAGAGATTTGTCGCAAGTCAATCAATCCAGAAATTAGCCTGGAAGATGTGCGGGAGATGATTATTCAGCACATCCTGACAGAGGATATTTTTATCAATATTTTTAATGAGTCTCAGTTTCACCGGGAAAATAATATCGCTAGGGAATTACAGGGAGTGATTGAAACTTTCTTTACTGGTAATACCAAGCGCAATACTTTAGGGACAATTGAACGTTATTATGCGGTAATTCGGCGGACGGCGGCGAATATTTATAACCACCACGAGAAGCAGAAGTTTCTCAAGGCGATTTATGAGAATTTTTATAAAGCATACAATCCGAAAGCGGCGGACCGGTTGGGAATTGTCTATACACCCAATGAAATTGTCCGTTTTATGATTGAAAGTGTCGATTATTTAGTTCACAAGCATTTTGGTAAGTTGTTGGCGGATCCAGGAGTAGAAATTTTAGATCCGGCGACGGGGACAGGAACTTTTGTAACGGAGTTGATTGAGTATTTACCGAAGGATAAGTTACGGTACAAGTATAAGCATGAGATGCACTGTAATGAGGTGGCAATTCTGCCTTATTATATCGCTAATTTGAATATTGAGTTCACCTATAAGCAGAAGATGGGTGAGTATGAAGAGTTTGAGCATATCTGTTTTGTGGATACCCTGGACCATGCTGCTTTTCATCTCAAGCAGATGGATTTGTTTGCCATGTCGGTGGAGAATACCCAACGGATTCAAAATCAAAATGACCGCAATATTTCTGTAATTATTGGTAATCCTCCTTATAATGCTAATCAGCAAAATGAGAATGACAATAATAAAAATCGGAAGTATCCTGCTATTGATAAGCGCATTAAGGATACTTACATTGAAGAGAGTACAGCGCAGAAGACAAAGCTATATGATATGTATTCTCGCTTCTTTCGTTGGGCTACTGATAGGTTAGGTGAAAATGGTATAATAGCTTTTATTACTAACTCTTCTTTTATCGATGCGAGGACATTTGACGGTTTTAGAAAAGTAGTAGAGAATGAGTTTAGTGAAATTTATATCATTGATTTAGGTGGTAATGTCAGGAAAAATCCTAAACTTTCAGGGACAACTCATAATGTTTTCGGTATTCAGACGGGGGTGACGATTAGTTTGATGGTGAAGCGAGAAAGTAATAATCTTCCTTGTCAAATTTTATATACTCGCCGTCCTGAATTGGATACAGCAGCGCAAAAATTAGAGTTTTTGTCATCGACAAAACTTAATCAGCTTGATTTTGAGCATATCATCCCAGATAAAAAACATAACTGGATTGAACAATCAGATAATGATTTTAATAGCTTAATACCTGTAGTTGATAAAGATACTAAGCTGTCCAAAGATCAAATTCATGAAGTGGCAATATTTAAGTTGTACACAAATGGAATAAAGAGTAATAGAGATGAATGGGTATATGATTTCAATTCACAGCAACTTGAGAGCAAGATAAGTTATTTTATCGATATTTATAATTCAGATATTTTTAAATACGCAGAAACGTCTTTGTTTTCCAATATAAATATTGATGAAATGGTAAATCTTAATATTAAATGGAGTCGAGATTTAAAGAAGCACTTAATCGCTAGGCATAGCATTACTTTTGACAGAGCAAAAATTATATTTTCTCTCTTTCGCCCTTTTATAAAGCAATTATTTTACAGCGATTTTATACTCAATGATGTTCTAACTAACTATCATGCAGAATTGTTTGGGAAAGGATTTGATTATAGTAATAGTGTTATTTATTTTTCAGGTACTCCGCTTTCTAAACCTTTTCAAGTTTTAACCTCTAATTGTCCGGTTGATTATCATTTCATTGGTGATACACTTTGTCTCCCCCTCTACCGCTACGAGAAAGAAGGAAACCGCATCGACAATATCACCGATTGGGGATTGCAGCAATTCCAAAAACATTACAACGATAAAACCATCACCAAACTCCACATCTTCCACTACACTTATGCAGTCCTTCACTACCCGGAATATCGCAGTAAATATGAATTAAACCTCAAGCGAGAATTTCCGCGACTTCCCTTTTATGATAACTTCTCTCAATGGGTAGAATGGGGAAGCAAACTAATGGAATTACATATCAACTATGAAACCGTCGCACCCTACCCACTAACTCGCATTGATACTAATAATAACCTCAAACCGAAAACTAAACTAAAAGCTGACCGAGAAAAAAATTCTATCAACCTTGATGATGTCACTTTCCTACAAGATATTCCCAAAATTGCCTGGGAATATAAACTCGGTAATCGTTCAGCCTTAGAATGGATATTAGATCAATATAAGGAAAAGAAACCCAAAGATCAAACCATCGCCGAAAGATTTAATAACTATCGCTTCGCCGATTATAAAGAAACAGTAATTGACTTATTACAAAGAGTCTGCACTGTCAGCGTCGAAACCATGAAAATAATAGAAGCCATGAAACATTAAAAAGATTGCTTCCGGGGAATCTTATCCTACACCCTGCCTCCAGTAAAAACTTTTTGCCGCAGACCCTAAGTAGGGAGGCACAATTATTTGTAGGATGGGTTAGCGGTAGCGTAACATGAGCGGGCGTTGGGTTTCATGCTTCAACCCAACCTACGTTCATCTTATATTTAATTCCACCCACCCACTTACTTTGTATTCTTGTCTAAGTTTTTGTACTCTTTCTGTCTCTCTTGCGGGTGGGTGTAGAGTTTTTTTGCGGGTTATTCTCAAGCGTTCGGCTATTCTTGCCACTGTCGCCACACTTAACACTATACCAGTTCTTTCTAGGAATAGTTTCGATAGTTGAGCAAGAGTTGCGTCATTATTTTCCTCAATTAACGTACCGAGGACGATCATTTGTTCTGGCGTGAGTTTTAAATGACGTCCACATCGATAAGTCTTCGGTCGAAGATCTCCCGTTTCTCGATATTGCTTCAAAAGCTTTTGTACGAAACTTAGGGTTACGCAGAATCTTTTCGCTAATTGTCTTTGAGAGATGGGTTCGTTATAATAACAGTCGAGGATTTTCTGACGGAACTCTACTGGATAGGATTTCATTTTTAGTGCGGTTTAGCTATCGATGACATTATACTTCATATTTGTGAGAAAGAAAGAAAATTGAGACGAGGCAACCCTACCGCTCAACTACTAGGGTTGATTCAAGGTAGGGTTGATTCATGAATCAACCCTACCACCGACATCGGGGGGCAAGGGGAGATTCAGCTAATCTAAGGATAGGCGGTTAAGATGCGTCTTAGCTTAGTGGGTTTTCTGGAGCGACTCAAGCGATCGCTAAAGATGTTATTATCTAGGGTCTGCTGAAAAAGTAGGGGCGAAGCATTTGGGCATAACCTATCGGTGAAACCGTAGATTTTCTATCCGAATGCTTCGCCCCTACAGGACGCGGGCCGATGAAGACGCCAGGTTTTGAAGCACGAA